>PXDN01000151.1 GCA_003566375.1 Opitutia bacterium | reverse complement strand
TGGCGACCATGATCCGCATGCTTTCCCAGAGCAGCGGGACGGATTTATTGAGCGCACCCAAGGTGACCGTTCTTTCCGGCAACCAAGCCACCATCAACGTAATTCAGGAGATCCGCTATCCTGATACCTATGGCGACACCCAAAGTGAAGTCGGCCAACAAGGGGCCGGGGCCACAACCGGTTCCGCCGGGGTGACCATTACGCCGGGAACTCCCCAGGATTTCCAAATGCGGGGCGTTGGCGTCGAATTGGCCGTGACTCCGACCGTGGAGCAGGATAACAGCGTCACCTTGGATTTGAACCCGAGGGTCACTGAATTCCAAGGGTTTATTGAATACGGGGCTCCCAATATCGCCATTTCCGGGGGAACCACGGTATCCAGTAATTCTGGATTTTACCAACCCATCTTTGCCACCCGCGAAGTCAGCACGCGTGTCAACGTGTGGGACGGAGCCACCGTGGTCATGGGCGGCCTGACACGCGAGGAGGTCCGCAAAATACGCGACAAGACCCCGATTCTGGGTGACATTCCCGGCATCGGACGGTTCTTCCGGGCCGAAGGGGAGGCTTCCGAGAAACGCAACCTGTTGGTTTTCGTAACCGCCAACCTGGTCAGCCCGGGCGGCTCGCCGATGCGCCAAACCTTGCGCACCGTGGAGCCGGGTTCGCTCTTCCAAAACCCGACCGTGGTCACTCCGGGCGGTTCCGTTTCCCGCCAGCGGCAGATTGTGGATTGAGTCGGATTTGATGCCGATCAGTTGATACTCTTCTTATTGTTAGAAAGGGCCGCTGGAATCAGCGGCCCTTTTCCGTTCCGGGGTTGAGGCATCGTCCGGTCCGTGGTTGGGTTGGTGGAAAATCGGACGCAACCGAGTTTATTTATATCATTCGCCATGCAGGAAATCATTTCAGGAGCGGGATTGTTCATCTATCCGTTGGCCCTTTGCTCGTTCGTCGGCGTGTTCATCATCATTGAACGCTCCCTTGCCTTGCGACGGGGCAGGATTCTCCCGCCCTCTTCCCTTTTGCGGATCGAGCGCCGGGAGAAGAGCGACCCCCGTGACCGATCCACATTGGGCAACTTGGGAAGGCACGCCGAAAACCATCCGGATGATGACGACGGCTTGCGGGCCATGGCCGCCTTGGAAGTCAACAAAATGGAGCGGGGATTGGTATTCCTTGAGATCATCATCGGGGCCGCGCCGTTGCTCGGGCTGTTGGGCACGGTCACCGGGTTGATTCAGGTTTTCGCCAATATTTCCCCCGACACCGGCCTGCCGGAGCCGCGGGCGTTTGTCGAGGGAGTTGCCCTGGCCTTGACCACCACGGTGCTGGGACTTTCCATTGCCATCCCCTGCTTGGTCGCCAACGGTTATTTCCAGCGCAAAGTGGACACTTTTTCCGTGCAATTGGCGGCCGTGGTGGAGCAAATTCAAGGGCGTCACCGCCAAAAATGAAACCGTTCACCCGCAGGCGCAGACGCCCGGAAATCAACATCGTGCCGTTGATTGATGTCCTCACCATCCTGGTGTTTTTCTTTTTGGTCACCATGCAATACCGGGACGTGGCGGCGCTGAATTTGGTTTTGCCCAGAATAGAAACGGCCGGAACGTCCGAGCGGTCCGGATTTCTCACGATTGGAATTGACGCCTCCGGAAATTATTCTCTCGACGGGCAAACTGTCAGCCGTGATGATCTTCCGGGTCTTCTGCTTCCTTTGCGGGATGTCGGGCGCAACGTCTCCGTGTTGATCATGGCCGATGAAACCACGCCCATCCGGGAGATAACCTACGTCATGGATCAGTGTCGGCTGGCCGGATTGGAAAACATCCGTTTGCAGTCACGCTGAGGGCAACCCCGTTTCGTGGCGTGAAAAGCACCAACTAAAACAATGGAAGATTTTTCAGAACTGAAATTGCACGAACGCCTCGAGTTCGCGGTCCGCGAGCTGGGTTTCACCAAACCGACGCCGATTCAGGCCCAGGCGGTTCCCGCCATCATGGAAGGTCGGGATGTGATCGGTCTGGCCAAAACCGGGACCGGTAAAACAGCCGCCTTCACGCTCCCCGTGTTGGAACTGTTTCTGGAACGGCATTACGATACCGACTATGAGGGTCCCCGCGTTTTGATTCTCAGTCCCACCCGTGAGTTGGCGTTTCAAGTGGAGCGCAACGTGCGGGAGTTTGCCAAGTACCTCGACCTGAACATCTGCCTCCTCCTTGGCGGTATGCCCTACGGGAAACAGCTCCGCGATTTGGAGAACTGGCCCGACATCGTCGTCGCCACCCCGGGCCGTTTGCTGGACCACATCCAACAGCGGAACCTCTCCCTCAAGACGGTGGACACTTTCATTTTGGACGAGGCCGACCGCATGCTCGACATGGGCTTTCTGCCCGACATCCGCCGCTTGCTGGATTATCTGGGTTCGGGGAAACGGCAGACCTTGATGTTTTCGGCCACCTTCCCCAACGCCATCGCCAGTTTGGCCACCAAGCTGATGAACGATCCGGTGCGGTTCGACGTGACCGACCCGGTTCGCACGCCGGACAAAATCCGCCAAATGGCCTATTATGTGGAAAAGGTCCGCAAGCCCCGGCTTCTCCGGGATTTGCTGGCCCAACCCGACATGACCTCGGTCATGGTGTTTTGCGGGATGAAGGTGGAGGCTGATTTTGTTTACGAGATGCTGAAAAATGACGGACGAAGTGTCGTGGTGCTGCACAGCGACCGTCAGCAAAAGGAGCGGACGCGGGCCTTGGATGAGTTCCGGGAAGGGAAAGTGGCCATTTTGGTCGCCACGGACATCGCCGCCCGCGGGCTCGACATCAAGGACGTGACGCATGTGGTCAATTACGATTTGCCCAACAATTTTGAGGATTACGTGCACCGGGTGGGCCGCACCGCGCGGGCGGAAGCCCATGGCGAGGCGATCAGTTTTGTGACCCCGGCCGATTTGCTGGCTTTTGAAACCATTGAACGCAATGTCGGCCGCCCGATTGAGCGTCATTCCATGTCGGAAGTAACCATGGATGGTGATTTCATGAAAGGGAAACCGGTGGTGGCCGCCGCTCCCGCCGCCGCCATGCCCGACGGGATCGTGTTGGCGGAAGGTGCGTCCGCCGCTCCGGCGAAGCCCGTCCGCCGCCGCCGGCGTTAGCTTGAGCGGTCGCCCGGAGGCTCGCATGACTCGGGATACGGCGCAAACGGTTCCCAGCGGCTTGATCGTGTGGTGCTTGGCCGCCCGTCCCAAAACCCTGCCGGCCGCCATCGTGCCGGTGGCGGTGGGAACGGTTTTGGCCGCGCGAATGGCGGACTGGGCGGCATGGCCGGCCTTCCTTTGTCTCGTGTTTGCCCTCCTGATCCAAGTCGGGACCAATTTCACCAACGACTGGTCGGATTTTGAAAAAGGAGCCGATACCGGCGGCAGGATTGGTCCGGCGCGCGCGGTGGCGGCTGGCTGGGTCTCCCCGGCAACCATGCGCCGGGCCGCGTTTCTGGTGTTTGCGGCCGCGTTTTTGGCGGGGTTGAATCTGGTGCTTTACGGAGGTTGGTGGCTGGTGCTGGTGGGATTGGCGGCAATTCTGTCGGGCGTTGCCTACACCGCCGGTCCGTGGCCTCTCGGTTACAACGGGTTGGGGGACCTTTTTGTTTTGGTTTTTTTCGGATGGGTGGCCGTTGGATTCACCTTCTTCGTGCAAACCGGTTTTTTCGCCGGGGAAGTTTGGCTGGCGGGAACCGGGGCGGGGGCCTTGGCCGTGGCCATCCTGTTGGTCAATAACTACCGTGATCGCGTAACCGACCGCTTGGCGGGCAAACAAACTTTGGTGGTTCGCTGGGGGGAAACTTACGCCCGCATTCAATTTGCGGCCTGCCATGTGGCGGCGCTGTTGGTGTCGGTCACGTTTTTGGCCCGGGAATGGGGAGCGGCGGTCATGTTGCCATGGATGTTGGTGCCTTTGTCCGTCCATTTGAACCGACGGTTGGCCGAGGCGTCCGACGGGGAGGACTTCAACCGGCTGCTGGAACTTTCCGGGCTGTATCTGATGGCTTGGGGCGTTCTCTTTTGCGCGGGATTATGGCTGGGCTGAATCCCTGGAGGATGCGGTGTTTAATTAAGCTTGTCCGTCCGGTTTTTGCCTTGAACCCGCCTTTTCAGTTTCGATTGCCGCCGCTTTTTTGAGCGGTGACGGCGGACTCGCTCCAGAGGGGACGTCCGAGTTCAACCAGATCCGTCATCACGCGGAGGCTTTCCCGCAGGTGGATGTCGAGCCGCTCGTTGTTGTCCGCCGGGCCGGTGACTGGATTGCCGTCCATCTCTTCGATCCCGGGTGTCTCCTCTTCCTCCCGTTGGTCGGCATCGTCCAGAAAAATGCGGTTGTAGGCATACGCTTTGTCGGCCAGCTCTTTTTCCCGTTCCCGCATCGACTGGCGGAACGATTCGTCCTGTTCGCGGAGGGAGCGGCGTTTTTCAAGATTCAGGGAGATTGCCTTCTCCTCCTGTTTGGCGCGGAACCAGTCGATGTTTTCGAGCAGGTAGTTGAATTCCTCCAAGGCTTCTTTCCGTTTGGCGCTGGCGCTTTGGACGCGGGAGATCAAATCTTTGTCCAACTGGGAGCGCACCGGGAACGCGGTCAGGGCTTCCTTCCAGTCAGCGGGCGTGATTTTGTCCCAGACCAAAGCGTTGGGCAGATCGGATTCGCCGATGGATAGATACTCGTTGAAGGAGGGGTAAATGATGTCTGGAATCACGCCGCGGTTTTGAGTGGATTGTCCGTCCGGTAGATAGAATTTCTGAACGGTCAGTTTGGTGGCACCCGGCTTCACGCCCGCGCCCATGGGGAGCAGGTAGTTTTCCAATTCGAAAATGGCTTGCACGGTGCCTTTGCCGTGGGTCGAGGTTTCCCCGAGAACCAGGGCTCGGCCGTAATTCTGCAAGGCGCCGGCGACGATTTCCGAGGCTGAAGCGCTGTTGCGGGAGACCAAAATGCCCAAGGGGCCGGAGTAGGCCACTTTTTGATTTTCGTCGTTATCGACCCGCAACCGGCCGTCGGAACTTTTCACCCGCACCACCGGGCCGGTTTCGATGAACAGGCCGGTGAGGCGGATGGCTTCGGTGAGCAGCCCGCCGCCGTTGCGGCGCAAGTCCAGCACCAACCCTTGGATGCCTTTTTCTTTCAGGCGGTCGATCAACTCGGCCACGTCTTCGGTGGTGCTGGTATCCGTGCCGTTGCCCTGGCCGACCATGCCGTAAAAGGAGGGGATGGAAATAACGCCGACCGGAATGGTTTTGTCGTCCCGGGGAACTTCGTAAATCCGGGCCTGGGCCCGGCTGGCGGTCAGGCGGACTTCATCCCGAACCAGGCTGATGATTCGGCGGGTGGAGGAGTCGGCGGCATCGGCCGGAATGACGGTCAGGTGCACGGGGGTGCCTTTTTTCCCCCGAATCATGTCAACCACCCGCCGCAGCTTCATGTCGATCACATCGACCGGTTCCTCGCCGTCCTGGGCGACGGCGACGATTCGGTCGTTGGGTTGCAATTGGTTGTCAATGGCGGCGGGACCGCCGGGAATCAGCTCCTGGATGGTGGAATACCCGTCTTCACTGCGCAACAAGGCGCCGATGCCCACCAGGGAGAGACGCATCGAAATGCTGAAATCCTCCAGCGTGCTGGCGGAGAGAAAGGAGGAGTGGGGGTCGTAGAGTTTGGTCAGTGAGGTCAGGAACCGTTCCTGCACCTCCTCGGCGTCCATTTCCAGCAAACTGCGCTGCAGGCGTTCGTAGCGGCGGCGCACGTTGTCAAGCGCCTCCTCAATCGGGCGGTCGTTCAACAGGTCGGCCAGCAGCTCGTAGGTCAGCCGCTTGTCCCAGAGTTCATCGGCTTCGGCGGTGTCGGCCGGCCAATCCATTTTGCGCCGGTCCACCACGAAGTTGTCGTCGCTTTCGAAATCGAATTCGCCGTCAAGGCGTTCCAGAATCCAGTCGATCCGGTTCAAGGCGCGTTCCCGGTAAAGGCTGAAAATGGCGAAGGGGGGGCGCAGGTTTCCCCGGCGCAGTTCGGTTTCCAGTGTTGGCCCGTGCTCTTTCAGGATTTTCTGATGATCGGCTTGGGTGAAAAAGAGCCGGTGGTAATCCAAGTCCGACATGAAACCCGGCAGCAATTCGTCCACCACGCCGCCCACCGCGCGTCCCTGAAAATGGGCTTGCTCCAGCAGGCTGACCACCAGCCGGGTCTCGGCCGTCATCATGCGGGTGGGGGTGATTTCCCGGGGCTCGCTTTCGGCGGCCGTGGAAATCACCGGGCCAAGCAGCAGAAGGGAAATGATCAGGCGGAAAGTTATCTTCATAATTTTGCGAAAGTCTGTTCGGCGGTATCCGTAAAAAACAAGTGGATGTCCGGAAAGTTCCATGTTGATCGGGTTCCGCAACCGGAGGTGACGGAATTGGAAGGAGGTTGAAAGTAGGCCAAGCCGTTCGGAAAGCCAACCGCAAAGACGGTTTTTCAGCCGGTTTTCTCCGTTTGTCCGTGTCGCCGCCGCCCCGGTGGCGGCATGGGCGGATTTTCCGCAGAGGCGGCGTGGCCAAAAAACGACTTGCCTCTTGCCAAAGGCAACCCTTTGCCCTCAGTCTTCACGATTTTCCGCGGGTAGTGCCCGCGCAACCAATTTGGCTTACGTTTCATGGAAGGTGTGAAGGAATACGCAAAAGCGGGAGTGGACATCCATCTCGCCGACACTCTCAAGGGCGGCTTGAAAAAGCATCTCCACAAAGCGCGGCGACCGGAGGTTCTGGGCGAGTTCGGCGGCTTTGGCGGTCTCTTCGACCTCTCCAAGTCGAAATACCGGGAGCCGGTGTTGGTCAGCAGCGTGGACGGCGTCGGAACCAAGCTCAAACTTGCCTTCATGACCGGCCGTCACGATGTGGTTGGCGAAGACATCGTCAACCATTGCGTCAACGACATCGCCGTGCTGGGGGCCGAGCCGCTCTTCTTCCTCGACTACATCGGCATGGGCAAGCTGGAGCCTTCCATGTTTCAGGGGGTCATTGCGGGCATGTCGGCGGCCTGCCGCCGCGCCAATTGCGCCTTGATTGGCGGAGAAACGGCTCAGATGCCGGGCTTTTACAAGGACGGGGAATACGATTTGGTGGGGTCCATCGTCGGTATCGTGGAGAAAAAACGAATTGTCAGCGGGGCCGCCGTCAAACCGGGTGACCGGTTGATTGGTTTGGCTTCCAACGGACTCCACACCAACGGCTATTCCCTGGCCACGAGGGTTCTGTTTACCAAGCTTCGTTACCGGCTCGATGATCCGCTGCCGGGCGGGCGCGTGACCATCGGCGACGCCCTCCTGCGTCCGCATTTGAATTACGCCAAGGCTCTGCGGCAGGCCTACGATCTTTTCAACAGCGCCCCGACCAGCCGGGTGCGCAAGGGCAACGCCATTTTTGGGGCCGTGCACATCACCGGCGGCGGATTCGCGGGCAACATTCCCCGCGTTTTGCCGAAAAACTGTGACGCCATCATCGACACCGGCGCGTGGCCGGTGCCCCCGATTTTCGATGTTTTGGGCCAGCAGGGCGGTGTGACTTTCGATGAATTGCACGAGGGGTTCAACATGGGGATTGGCATGGTTTTGATGGTTTCCCCGGAAGCAGCCGGCGCCATGATTGATTTTTTTCGCAAATCCCGTTTGAAAGCCTATGATATCGGTGAGGTAACCAAGGGTGTGGGCCGCGTGGTCCTCGGAAATTGACCCAATCGGTTTGCCTCGGTTATTCTTTCGGGAACTTTTTTCCCGAAAGGTTTTCTCAATGCGTTGAGATTCTCCTCAAAAAAAAGCGCCGAAGAATATTCCGGATGCGTTTTTTGACTCGGGGAATTGAATTATGTCGAATTCTGGCATGCCAATCGCAACCATTAGCCGATAACAGATGATCATGAGTAAGAAAAATCCAATATTCGATTTTCTCAAGTTGAGAAAAACCTACGGTCTCACCCAATCCGATTTGGGTGATCTGCTGAAGGTATCGAAAAATTACATCTGCCAAATTGAAACTGGCCGCAAGATTCCCAGTGACACATTGATCGCTTTGTCCCAAAGGCTTGAAAATGAACTGGCGGAAGGGGTGCCTCTCGGCGTCGATGGCGTCGGCGCTCCCGGGCCGTCACCGCGCAGGCAGGCTTTGCAGTATTTGGATGAGCTTTTTTCCGCCTCGGGAGACGATTTGGCCGTGCAGGGCTACATTTTGACCCGGTTGAAAATGGCCTTCCCCATGGATCAACCGCCGTTTGTGAAACCCGGCGTGCCCAAGGGTGATTCCAGCAATTGACTGTCACCCCGACGAATGTTTCATCCGGTTGACGGAATCACCAGTTTACTTACAAACAGCCCGGAACGCCTGATTTCACGAGGCGTCCGGGCTGGTTTGCTTCACAGGTCGCGATCCGTGACCGCGCCGAGCGAGGCCGAGGTCACCAATTTTGCGTATTTGGCCAAAACCCCGCGGGTTTCTTTCGGGGCGGGCTCGGTCCACGCGGCCAAGCGTTTCTTCATATCTTCCTCCGGGATATCCAAATTGATTTGATTGGCCTCCGCGTCGATGGTGATCGGATCCCCGTCGCGCAAAACCCCGATCGGACCGCCGGTGGCGGCTTCGGGCGTGATGTGGCCGACCACGAATCCATGGCTTCCGCCCGAAAAGCGGCCGTCGGTGATCAGGGCCACATCCTTGCCCAAGCCCTTGCCCATGACAGCGGAGGTGGGGGCGAGCATTTCCCGCATGCCGGGACCGCCGCGAGGCCCTTCATTGCGAATGACGATCACATGACCTTTGCGGACTTGGTCACTCAAAATCGCCTTCAGGGCGTCTTCCTCGGATTCAAAAACAAGGGCCTTCCCCTTGAACAGAAGGCCCTCCTTGCCTGAAATTTTCGCCACGGCTCCCTCCGGTGCCAGGTTGCCGTAGAGAATCCGCAGGTGGCTGTCCGGCTTGATCGGGTTGTCAAACGGGCGGACAACTTCCTGATTGGCTGGATAGTCGGGAACCTTGTCCAAGTTTTCCCGCACTGTTTTTCCGGTCACCGTCAGGCAGTCGCCGTGGAGCAATCCCTTGTCGAGCAACCGTTTCATCAACGGCTCCAAGCCTCCGATCTGGCAGAACTCGGACATTTGGAAGCGACCGCTCGGGCGCAAGTCGCACAGCACCGGCACGCGTTTGCCGATTTCGGTGAAGTCGTCGATGGAGAGATCCACGCCGGACGCGTGGGCCATGGCCAGCAGGTGCAGCACCGCGTTGGTGGAGCCGCCGAGGGCGATCACCACCGTGATGGCGTTTTCAAAGGCCTTGCGGGTGAGAATGTCGCTCGGGCGGATGCCGAGTTTGAGCAAATTCAGGACCGCCGCCCCGGCCTCGCGGCAATCCTCGATCTTTTCCCCGGAAACCGCCGGTTGGGCGGAGCTGTTGGGCAGGCTCATGCCGATGGCCTCAATGGCCGAGGCCATGGTGTTGGCGGTGTACATGCCCCCGCACGAGCCGGCGCCGGGGATCGAGCAGGATTCGATCTCTTTCAATTCTTTGTCGTCAATCGCCTTGCGGGCGTGGGCACCGACCGCTTCGAAAACCGAAACTATGTCCACCGGTTTGTCGCAGTGGAGCCCGGGCAAAATCGTGCCGCCATACACGAAAACCGAAGGGCGGTTCAGGCGCGCCATGGCGATCAGGCAGCCCGGCATGTTTTTATCGCAACCGCCGATGGCCACCAGCCCGTCAAACCCTTGCGCGCCGGTCACTGTCTCAATCGAGTCGGCGATCACCTCGCGGGAAACGAGGGAGTAGCGCATCCCCGGCGTGCCCATGGAGATGCCGTCGGAAACGGTGATGGTGCCGAAAATGATCGATTTGCCCCCGGCGCCATTCACCCCTTCCCCGGCTTCGCGGGCGAGCCGGTCGATGTGCATGTTGCAAGGCGTGAGCATGCTCCAGGTGGAGGCGATGCCGACCACCGGCTTGTTAAAATCCTCGTCGCGAAAGCCGACCGCCCGCAGCATGGAACGGTTGGGCGCCCGGTCGGGCCCGTCCACCACGAGGGAGGAATGCTTGCGAACATTCGTTGAGTTGGCTGTTGTTTTGTCGTCCACGGAATTGCTGGGAGTGAAAACTTATTTATTTGCTCTTGCCCTTTCCCGTGGCAATCAAATTTACCTGACTCCAGCGAAACCGATGGCCTTTGATTTGAAACGAATCCTCACCGCTCTTCTGTTTTCCTCGTCCGAGGCTCTCTCGATCAAGGATTTCCAAGGCGTGATCACCCGCTTCCACCAGCAGGCGGCGGAGGCCTCCGGTGACGCCGGTGAAGACGGGGAAAACGGGACCGCGGCGGAAGGGGAGGTCCCCTCGCTGGTGACCGCATCCCAAATCCGCGACTTGATGGAGGACATTCGCCGGGATTTTGACGCCCGGGACGAAGTGTTCCAATTGATCGAGGGGCATAACGGCTACCGGCTGGTCACCCGCGCCGAGTTCGCCGACTGGGTGCGTTGCCTGCGCGGGGATCCCCGGCCCATCCGGCTCAGCCAGGCCGCGTTGGAGACGCTTTCCATTATTGCCTACCGCCAGCCGGTTACGCGTGCCGAAATCGAGGCCATCCGGGGGGTTTCCGCCGACAACGCCGTCGGGAAGCTTCTGGAGCGGGAGTTGATCGTCATTCAGGGCCGGGCCGAATTGCCGGGCCGGCCGATCCAATACGGTGTTTCGGAGAAATTTCTGGAATGGGTCGGGGTCAAATCACTGGAAGAACTCCCGGCTTCCGACGTGCTTTCCCCGAGACAGCTCGACGAATGGATCCAGCGCGCGGCCAACCCGGTGGCGGTCTCCGACAAGGAGGTCGGGCTGCCCGAGGAATAAACCCAATGAGCGAAAACACCCAACCGAATGCCGACTTGGATGCCATCCGCGCCGATATCGACCGGATCGACCGGGAAGTGGTCCGCCTCCTGAACGAGCGGTTGGTGCTCGCCGGGGAAGTTGGCAAATGGAAACGCGAGCGGGGGGCCGAGGTTTACGTGCCGCGCCGGGAAGAGGAGGTGTTTCAGCGCCTCGCCGCCAGCAACCGGGGACCGTTGACCGACGCCGCCCTGCGGGCGATCTATCGCGAAGTGATGTCGGCCTCCATTGCCTTGGAGAAGGAAACGGTGATTGCCTACCTGGGGCCGGAGGCGACCTACACCCACCAGGCCGCCATGCGCAAATTCGGCGCCAGCCTCTCCTATCGGGCGATGCTGACTATCGGGGATGTGTTCACGGAGGTGGAAAAGGGTGCGGCTGATTACGGGGTGATCCCAATTGAAAACTCCACCGAGGGAGCCGTTTTCCACTCGCTCGACATGCTGGTGGAGTCCGACCTCAGGATCGTTGCCCAGATTTATCTGGATATTAAGCATAGTCTGCTTTCCCGGCACCGGCTGGAGGAGATCGAGACCGTTTGGTCGAAGGACCAGGCGCTCGGCCAGTGCCGGCGATGGTTGCAAACCCATTTGCCCCGGGCCGAGTTGCGGGACGCCTCCAGCACCACCCGCGCGGTGCAGATTGCCAGGGAAACTCCCGGGGCGGCCGCCGTGGCCGGGGCGCTGGCATCGGAAATCTACGATGTTCCGGTGGTCGCCACCGACATTCAGGACAAAGCCGAAAACATCACCCGGTTTCTGGTCATCGGCAAAACCCCTTCCGGCCCGGTGGCCAACGGCCGCAACCGCACCAGTCTCGTTCTTTCCATCAATGACGAGGTCGGAGCCTTGCAGAAGGCGCTCGCCCCGTTCAGCAACCGGGGGATCAACCTGACCAAGATCGAGTCCCGCCCGAGCCGCAAAAAACCGTGGGACTATTACTTCTTCATCGACTTGACCGGGCATTTCCAAGACCCCCCGGTCCGCGAGGCTCTGGCCGAAGCCCGAAAATTCTGCCCCTTTGTCAAGTGGTTGGGCAGCTACCCTCATGCGGAGTAGACAAGTGTCTGGAGGGTTTAGGTTTAGCTTGGGGCAAAAAAAAACGTGGATGCCTTAAAAAAAAGTTGACCAGCAAGCGGCTTCACGTGATGATTGCTTTGAAATTTCGTCAAAACCAGAAATTATAAAGCTTGAATCCTATGAATCGAAAACTCTCTCTCCTTTCCCTAACTGCCGGAGCTCTGGCCATTTCCGCCATTCCCGCTGTTGCCTCTTTATATACTTTTGAAGATGGTTTGGACAGTCTCGAACTTACGCAGTATGTTTCGGGAAACACCCATTCTCCCGTCGCCAGCGGTGGGTTGAATAACAGTGCCGCCCTCACGGGATCGGAAAAATGGGCGCAGGTCGCAACTCCAGCAGGGAGCACCGCCAGTTTTGCCTCGCTCGGTATCGGCGAGTCATTCACTTCTTCCATTTTTGTTAAGAAAAGCGGGGGATCATTCGATTTTGATAATGACGCTGGTGGTTTCGCCGGTTATCACTCCACTTCGCTGATCGGGTTGGGGATCATGGATGCTGCCGATACCCATGTTGCGGTGGATCCTACTTTCGATTGGAATTCATTATCTGTTCATGTCTTCATTGATGACAACAACCAATATTTTTTGTCTGTCATTCATGGTGAGGGTCCCGGTATTGATGATGGCGATACGACTGTCAGCTTGAGTGACGGCTGGTATTATTTCGAGGCAACTTACACCAAGCAAGCCGTCAACCAAATCAGCGTCGCGGCCTCCTTGAGCAGTGCCGATGACACGGGTGCTGTTGGGGCCACCCTCCTGTCCATCTCCTCCGCTGCTTTTGAAACCACCTTGGCGGGTAACAGTTCAGTGCATTCGGGCTTTATCTCCAGCACCCGTGCCGGAGGTGACGTTGTTGATAACTTCCTCGCCATTCCGGAGCCTTCCACCTACGCCATGATTGCCGGGGCTTTGCTTCTCGGAGTCGCGGTGGTTCGCCGCCGGTTGCGGAAGTAAGAGTTCAAGTTATTTTCTGGTTTTTTAACGGCCC
>PXDN01000415.1 GCA_003566375.1 Opitutia bacterium | reverse complement strand
TCTTCGCCGGGACGGCGGGGCCAGCCATGGCGCCTCGTCGTCATCATCCAAGCAGGCCATGCGCACGCCGACGATCCGGCCCCGGCTCTCCGCTTCCCGGACCACCGACTCGATTCTCGCGCGACCGAGCCGGGAGACCGACGAAAGAAATGCCCACTGGTCAGGCCATGGTTTGAACTGGTCATCGAGAAAGAGTGTGTTGCCCCGGTTTCGGGCTGCCCTTTGCAGCGGCAAAGCGATTAAATTGCCAAAGCCGCCATTCGGCAGCGTGTCCTGGTTTGGAAACAGCCGGTCGTAGGAATCGAGACCAAGATCCGGGCGGCTCTCCATGGTTTCGGTGAGAACGTGGGAAGCGAGCTTACGCGCGACGCCCGCTCCGATTGCCTCCTCGAAGAAAAACCAAACATGCCCGCCGTTTCCCGACCGCGAGCGCTCCAACGCGGCCGGAAGGTTCAGCCCGCGGCAGGTATCGATAAAAGCCCCGGCATCCTCGCGCCAATGTTTCCCGTCGAAATCAACGGCGAGGAAAAAACAACTCTCGTCATGAAGCATTGGATACACACCCATGACGAACGGGTTGCCCCGCGCGTCCTTTCCCGAAAGATGCCAGCGGATCACGTCATCCGTCACCGCAAGAAACCGGCGATTGGGACATTCGGCGCACTTGATCCGCGGTTTCTCGCAGATGCCCCGCACCCATTCGTTCCCACAGGCCGGAGCATACCCGGCCTTGCCCGTCCGGCGGCTCTCGAACCGCCGCGGGTAGACATCCTCCCGTCCCCGAAACAACGACCGAAACAGTGCAATCTTCGCAGCCGCCGAAGAAGACTGTGTCACCCCCGCCCTCTCCGCCGTGCCGCCAATCCCGCCATGCGGCGTTTCTGGATATAATTCGGACACACCCCAAACCTAACCAAATGTTCAGCTCCGGGTCCAGCCTGGATAAAGGCGGCCATGGCGAAAGATGAACATTCCAACTGGGTGAATTCGGACATTTCGCGCGCGGCGGCGCGAATATGCGGGCTCCTGCCGGAGTGGCACGGCGGTTGCTCATACAATGCCATCCATAGGCATTTCAAAGCAAACAACCATTATTTCATGAACTCATTTCAAACAACAGCCCTCTCTCCGGTGGAGACCGGAACAACGGCGTTCGATCCCCGGCGGACCCTTTTGCAAAACCTGCTCGAACTGGACGTCCAGGAGCTTGGCTTTTCGCCTCCCGTGGCGGCCGTGATGCATAACGCGCACGTGCTCACCGTCGGGGAGCTGATTCGGCAGACAGAGCCGATTCTCCTCCGGTGGCGCGGGCTTGGGCGGGCGCGGGTGGCCGAAATCAAAGACCGGCTTCGCCTCCTGGGACTGACGCTGGGAATGGACCCGGAGGCCGAACCGGTTCACCCGGTCATCGAGTATCTCGCCCTGTCCCTTGCGCAGCGCCGTAAATTGGAACCTCCGGAAGCCGGAGACGGGTCTTCCGTTATTTTTCCGCGCGAAGCGTGCTCCGTCCCGGAACGGGACTGGAAGGCGGGCTGATGAAAAAACGGCGGCGGGGGGCAAATTTTCTTGCATCGCTGACTTGGTTCGCAGGACCTTTCCAGCAGCCATGCTTTCACCAGACAACCAGACTCCCGCCCACGCCAACCCGGACGACGGGCTGCCCCTCCTCTTCGCCGACACCTTCGGGGGAAAACCCGATGCCGCCGCACGGGCGCCCGGGCGGGTGGAACTGATCGGGAATCACCTCGACTACAATGGCGGGCGGGTGGCCGGAGCCACCATCGACCGCTTTGTCCGGGTCGCCGCAAGGAAGCGGACCGACAGCAGGATTCTGCTCTCCAGCCGCGGGTTTGGCGAAACAGTGGAAGCCGACGCCACCCGCCTGGAAAAACGGACCGGCGCCGAAGCCTGGGCCAATTACCCGCTGGGAGTCCTCGCAGCCTTGCGTCGGAATAAAGGACTCGAACCGGGCGGGTTGGAAGCCGTAATCGACTCCTCCATACGCGCGGGCGCCGGACTCAGCAGCAGCGCGGCGCTTGAACTCGCCTCCGCGCTCGCCTTTGCGAAATTAGCCGGCGCCACGCTCACGCGGGAAGAGTTGGTGACGATTGGACGGTCGGCCGAAAATGATTTTGTCGGGGTTCCGACCGGGCTGCTCGACCAAACGACCTGCGCCTTCGGGGAACGGCATCAGGTGGTGTTCATCGATTCCAAGACGGGCGCCTCCTCCCTCTCTCCGCTGCCCGCCACCGCCCGCCTGTGGGTCTTCACCACCGGGGTAAGCCACAAGCTGGCCGACTCGGCCTATTCGACGCGCCACCAGGAGTGCCGGGAAGCCGCGGAATTTTTCCGCAAACGCTCGCCCGGCGTGGAATGGTTGGCCGACGTTTCACCCGCCGAGTTGGAGAAAGCCGCAAAGGTTCTCCCCGCCGCGGTCGGGAAACGGGCGCGGCATATCGTCAGCGAAAATGCCCGGGTGCGTCAAATGGAGGCCCGCCTTCGGGAAGGGGATCTGGCCGAGGCTGGCAAGGCTCTCTTCGAGTCCCATGCCAGTTCCCGCGACTTTTTTGAAAACAGCTGCCCCGAACTCGACTTTCTGGTTGCCGAGCTTCGCGGCCAGAGCGGGGTCTTCGGCGCCCGCCTGACCGGGGGAGGATTCGGAGGAGCCGTCCTGGCCCTCACCTCTCCCCATTTTTCCCAGGAACAGGCGAGGGAGGTGGCTGGCCAATACGCCGTCCATTTTGCCGTACCCCAACCAAAAGTTTTTGCCTGTGCCACGGCGCCGGGCGCGTGCCTTTTGTCACTCTGATAACGGCGGAAATCGCGGGCCCCGCGCATCGGGCCGCAAGCATTTTGGGGCACAGGAAACGGTTTAAAAATGTTTCACCAGCATCCAAACGGCCATGGCCATCATCATCACGTTTTCGGTCAGTGACACGAACCCCAGCGGCACCT
>PXDN01000387.1 GCA_003566375.1 Opitutia bacterium | reverse complement strand
CCGGCCATGCCCGAGTCTCCCCTCACGCTATCCTCCACCCGGCATTTGCTGGAAACCCTCGGGCTGCGCCCGCACAAACGGATGGGACAAAATTTTCTGGTCGATGGCAACATTGTCCGAAAATCCCTGGAGTTGGCGGAGATCGCCCCCGGCGACACGGTGGTGGAAATCGGACCGGGGCTGGGCACCTTGACCGGGGCGTTGCTCGCGGCGGGGGCAAAGGTTCACGCGGTGGAAATGGACCACGGGTTGCACCGGCACCTGGAGGCCACGCTGGCCACCGAATTTCCCGAACGCTTTCACCTGCTCCGGGGCGATGCCTTGGATCTGCCGCTGGCCGGGCTCGACCCCGCCGCGGCGGAAGGCGGCTTCAAAATTGTCGCCAACCTTCCCTACTCCATCAGCACGCCGTGGATGGAAACGGTTTTGCGGGGTCCCCTTCCCTCCCGCATGGTCTTGATGCTGCAAAAGGAGACGGCGGACCGGTTCGCGGCGGAGCCCGGCGGCAAACAATTCGGGGCCATCACGGTGTTTCTGCGGTCGGCTTTCGCGGTGGCCAAAGGCCACAAGGTTTCCCGTTCCTGCTTTTATCCGGTGCCCGATGTCGATTCGTTTTTGTTCCACCTCGAGCGCCTGCCGGATCCCTTTCGGTTTGAGGCCGGGGCGCGGGCTTTCGCGCGGGGCTGTTTCACGCAGCGGCGCAAACAACTCGGGCATTTGGTCAAAGTGTCGCCATCCGGCGAACGGGGCGAACGCTGGCTGGCCCGCCTGGCCGATCACGGCCGCCCGCCCTCCAGCCGCCCCGCCGAAATCGAACCCGAACTCTGGCAATTGTTTTGACCCCCTTGTCTTCCGTGGCTTTTAACATTTGCCTTCCCCTGAAATGTCTTGCCCGTCAATCGCATCCAACCAAACATCGGGAGGCATGACCAAGCCGCAAGAAGTTCAGGTAACGGTTTCCCAGAGCATCGAGGATTATTTGGAACGCATTCATGAATTGATCGAAACCAAAGGCTATGCCCGGGTTTCCGACATCGCGGATTCCCTCTCCCTCAGCCGTCCGAGCGTCTCCAACATGGTGCAACGCCTGAGCAAACTCGGTTTCGTGGTTTACGAAAAATACCGCGGCATCACCCTGACCGACCACGGGGTCGAGGTGGCCCGCCGCATCCAATGCCGCCATGTCATCCTGACGGAATTCCTTACCCTGCTCGGTCTCGAACGAACCGTCGTGGCCAAGGACGTGGAGGGAATCGAGCACCACGTCAGCGCGGAAACCCTGCTGCAACTGGAACGGATTGTCGAATACTGGCGCAGCCATCCGGCCCAGCTTGAAAACATCCTCAAAACCGATCCCAAACGGAAAACCAAAACCCGGCCCAAAAGCTGAGCCAGCCCATCCCGAAATTCTCCATTCTCCATTCTCAATTCTTCATTCATAATTCATAATTCATAATTGCCCATCGCCCTTCCGCTCACAGGAGAGGCGTTGTTGACTTGCCGCCTCTTCTCCCAACCATGGCTGTCATGACAACCTCGATTCAGGACGGATTTTGCCGGACCATTGGCAACACGCCTTTGATCCGCTTGAAGCACCTTTCCGAAGCCACCGGCTGCGACATTCTCGGCAAGGCCGAGTTTCTCAATCCGGGCGGCTCGGTCAAAGACCGCGCGGCCCTCGGTTTGATCGAGGACGCCGAAGCGCGGGGGCTGCTCAAGCCGGGCGGCACCGTGGTCGAGGGCACCGCCGGCAACACCGGCATCGGCCTCACCCTCGTGGCCAACGCCAAAGGCTACAAAACCATCATCGTCATCCCGGACAACCAGTCGCGGGAAAAGATCGACCTGCTCCGCGCGATGGGCGCGGAGGTCCGTCCGGTCCCGCCCGCCCCCTACCGCGAGGAGGGGAATTACAACAAAGTCGCCGCCCGCCTCGCCGAGTCGCTGCCGGGCGCGTTTTGGGCCAACCAGTTTGACAACACCGCCAACGCCGACATCCACTACCGCACCACCGGCCCGGAAATCTGGGCGCAAACCGGCGGCGAAGTGACCCATTTCGTCGCCGCCATCGGCACCGGCGGCACCCTCAACGGCACCTCCCGTTTCCTCAAGGAGAAGAATCCCGCCATCACCACGGTCTGCGCCGACCCCTACGGCGCGTCGATGTGGTCCTGGTTCACGCGGGGCGATCTGGAAATCGACGACGGCGACTCCATCGCCGAGGGAATCGGCCAGGGACGGGTCACCAAAAACGTGGAAGGGACTCCCGTGGATGAAGCCTACCGCGTCCCGGACCGCCTGCTAATCGAAATCGTTTACCACCTGCTGCGCGACGAGGGTCTCTTTCTCGGCACCTCGTGCGGCATCAACGTGGCCGGGGCGGTCAAGGCCGCGCTGGCGGCCGGCAAAGGGCAAAAGGTCGTGACCATCCTGTGCGACGGCGCCCAGCGCTACCTGTCGCGTCTGTTCAATGAGGACTGGTTGCGGGAAAATGATCTAACCCCGCAAAACTGGTCGCTCGACCGGATCCTCGAAGAAACCGACAAGATCGGAAAATAAGCAGCGGGCCGCGTCACCTCCCGCCGATTCACAGGAAGTTGAAACTCATCGGAACCGATCCGGAGCCTTCCATTTGCAATCCGGCCTGCTATCCGGCCAATCGTGCCCCGAAATAAGCGGGGTTTTGGAGGTACGGCTCGAATTTCTCATATCCCAACACGATATGAATCCCTCTACCGGACCGCCGTCAAACCCACCCCGGAACAGATGGCGTCCATCAAAATGACCCGCGCCGATTTTCACCGGTGAAGAGAAAGGGTCAGGTCTTGGGGTGAAGAGGGTTAAGAGAAAGGGGTTAAGAGAAAGGGGGTTAAGGGAAAGGGTCGGTTAAGGGAAAGGGTCAGTCCAATTTTTCATGTTTTTTGAGTTAAGGGAAAGGGTCAGTCCAATTTTTCAAGGGGT
>PXDN01000079.1 GCA_003566375.1 Opitutia bacterium | reverse complement strand
TGGAGGAAATCGACAACCCCGCTCTCGTGGTCGAATACGAGTCCAAGTTGCAAATCATCTACCTGAAAGACCTGCAATACACCGAGGAGGGTCACCCGGTGATTCTCCACCTGACCACCCCAGGGTGGCGCTCAGGGCCGGAGAACGATCCGCGGATGTTTGTCGTTTCACGCTGGAACGGGGAGGAGTGGATCACCCGCCCGGTGGCGCGCGGAGACAACAACTACGATTTCGCCTCCCTCTACATTGAGGACGGCCTTTGGCGAATCATCGGCACCACCGAAACCGGACCGCAACCCTACAACACCGGCGGTGAAATGGCGATGTGGACTTCCGGTGACGAGGGGGAGACCTGGGAATTGACGCGCCAAATGACACGGGATTCCGAATACAACCACACTTACCCGCGCCGTCCGCTTAATGTTCACCCGGATTTTTACGCGTTTTGGGCGGATGGCGACGGGAGGGAAATGTCCCCTTCGCGTTTTTATTTTTCCAACCGCGACGGGGACGTTTTCCGATTGCCCCACCAAATCGAAGGGGACGCCGATTGGATAAAGCCGGAACGGCTGCGCTAAGGTTGCCGACCGCCCCCGCGCCATGGAGACCGTTCCCTATTATTATCCCCTGCTCGGGCTGATCCCCGTTTTGGTGGTGATGGTCCTGCTGGTCGGCCTCCGCTGGCCGGCGAAACGGGCCATGCCGTGCGCCTATGCCGCCACCTGCGTGTTGGCCCTGTGGCTGTGGCAGGTGCCGTTTAACCAGGTCGCGGCCTCGACCCTGCAGGGAGTGGTGCTGGCGGTATCCATTCTTTACATCGTTTTCGGGGCGATTCTGTTATTGAACACGCTGCGGTGGTCGGGGGCGGTCAGCGCCATCCGGCGGGCCTTGCTGGAGGTTTCGCCCGACCGGCGGATTCAGGCCATTCTCATCGCCTGGTTGTTGGGCGCGTTTATCGAGGGGGCTTCCGGGTTTGGCACCCCGGCGGCGGTGGCGGCGCCGTTGCTGCTGGCGCTCGGGTTTCCGGCCATGGCGGCGGGGATGGTCTCCCTCATCATCCAAAGCACCCCGGTTTCCTTCGGCGCGGTCGGCACGCCAATCCTCATCGGGGTGCAGGGTGGCCTCACCGGCGCGGAAAACGTTGAAGCGGCCCTGGCGGCCTCCGGTCTAACCCTGACCGAATACGTGATGATGGTCGGGGTGCGGGTGGCCGTTTTGCACGCGATTGTCGGCGTATTCATTCCCCTCATACTCAGCGCTGCCCTGACCCGTTACTTCGGGGCCAACCGATCATGGACGGAGGGGCTGCGCATTTGGCGATTCGCCCTTTTCGCAGGACTGGCCATGGTGGTACCCTACCTGCTGACGGCGGTGGTGCTCGGGCCGGAGTTTCCCTCCCTCGCGGGCGGCCTGATCGGGCTCTCGGTGGTGGTCTGGGCCTTGCGCCGGGGGTGGTTTGCCCCCCGGGAAAACTGGGATTTCGCCCCCCGCTCCGAATGGCCCAAACACTGGATGGGCACAATCAGCGGGGAGGTTTCCGAGGGGCGCGCCCCGATGGAACTTTGGCGGGCCTGGACGCCCTACCTGCTGGTCGGGGGGCTGCTGGTGCTGACCCGGCTCGACAATCTTCCCCTGAAGGAGTGGTTGCTCGCGGTTCGGCTCAGTTGGAGCGACATGCTGGGCACGTCCGTGTCGGCGGTGGCGCAACCGCTTTATCTGCCCGGCACCGTTTTTCTGATCGCGGTGGCGGGCGCGTTTTGGATACAGCGGATGCGCCGGGCCGATTTCGCCGGGGCGGCGGGCGAGTCGGCGCGCGCCCTGGCGGGCACCTCGGTGGCCCTCCTGTTCGCGGTGCCGATGGCGCGGGTGTTCATCAACAGCGACCACAATCTGGCCGGCATCCCCAGCATGCCGCTGGTATTGGCGGAGGCGGGGGCGAACATCGTTGGCAACGGCTGGGCGGTGTTTGCTCCGGTGGTCGGGGCGTTCGGCGCCTTCATTGCCGGGAGCAACACGGTCAGCAACATGATGTTTTCCCTCTTTCAGTTCAGCGTTGCCGAGCAGGTCGGGATCGCCACCGTGTGGGTGGTGGCCCTGCAGGCGGTCGGCGGCGCGGCCGGCAACATGATCTGCGTTCACAACGTGGTGGCGGCCTCGGCCACGGTCGGCCTGCACGGGCGGGAGGGGCAGCTCGTCCGGCTGGTCCTGCTGCCCATGACCTACTACGTGCTCTTCGCCGGTTTGTTGGGTGGGTTCATTTTGCTTATGGCGGGCCGGTTTTTTTGAACCATGTGGTGGTGGCTGATTGTGGAGGGGGTGGGCTCGCTCCTTTTCGGAGTGGGAGAGTCCGCCGCGTGGAAACGGCGCTGTTTCAGAAAAAAGCACGGAATCGACGCCCATGACGCGGTTTTGGGTGTTGGTTTGCACAACCACCTGAACGCCCGTTACGCGGTTACCCCGGGTTGGAGCTGGGAGGTGTCGTTGCGGTCCGCGGACCGGGATGCCCGTCGTTTTCTGGTGCGCTATGATGATGCGGGCGGCCGCGCCGGGTTGATCGAAGTCTCGCTCTTACCGGACCTCACCCCGGCCTATCGGGAAATTGAGGAACCTTCATCCCGTCAAAAAAGCGACAAGAATTTTATCAGCTGATAAAAATTTTGTCGCTTTTGGCTTTGGGGATGGGGGCGGGACGATGGTGGCCAAAATGCTTGGGAAGAGTTGGCAGGTTGTTATCACGTCTGCCCGAATGGCTTCACACGGCATGAAAACAACGGCATCAATGGTCAGCAAAAAGGGTCAGGTCAGCAAAAAGGGTCAGGTCTTGTGGTTTGTGGTTGACGGATGGCTCTGTGTTCCGTCATGGAAGGCGGGATGGCAAGAAAGTTGCGATTGGAGGCGGAGGGCGGGGTTTACCATCCTCCTACGCCAAAGGCTTCGGCGGGACATGTGTAATCAACCGGGGGAAC
>PXDN01000209.1 GCA_003566375.1 Opitutia bacterium | reverse complement strand
GGCCGAGCATCTGCATCGGCATGAGAATGATCGGGAGGGCCACCAGAAACGCGAACAGCGTGCCGATGGTTAGGTTGTTGTGCAAAACCAGGATCGCCCCGCCCCCCACGATGACCAGGGAGAGGGTTTGCGTGCTCACATGGATGAAGGTGCCCAGCACCGAGCTGAGGCTGTGCATGTGCACCCGCGAGGCCGCCAGATCGTAGCTGCTCACGTCGAGCTGGGTCTCCGCCTGCTTCTCCTCGCCAAAACTGCGCACCAGGCGCAGGGCGGTGATCAGCTCGTTGGCCGTTCCGGTCAGGTGCTCATGGGCGAGACGGGCGCGGGTGTGGCTTTCGCGGATTTTGTTGAAAAAATGAAAATGCACGAAGCCGTACAACGGCAGCATCAGGAGCAGGATGACGGCCAACTGCCAGTCGATGAGGATCAGAAAGGTCAGGATGCAGACGCTGTAGAGCATCTGCGGAAAAAACTGGTTCAGAAACATGATCAGGGCGATCTCCAGCTTCTGGGTGTCGAAGGCGTATTTGGAAAGCAGCCGCCCGGTCTTTTGCTGGTCGAGATACCCGAAACTCAAAAATTGCAGCTTGTTGAATATCCGCCCGCGCAGTTCCATGCTCATGGTGGCCACCACCCGCGAAATCCGGCGCATCCCCTCCACCGCGAAAACGTAGTGAAAAAACAACAACCCCATGAAAACGAGACTCACGCTGAGGATGCCGGCCACGCTGGCGGACTTCAGGTGGACGTCGATGATCACCCGGAAGAGCCACGGCACCGGCGCGATCACCAGGCTCCGCATCAACGCGAAACAAAACCCCGGCATCAATTCCCTCCGGTAGGCGAACACATACTGAAAAATGCTCTTCGCGTCCGAGGGAATGGTTTTCAGGGATGCTTGCATCGGTTTTGCCGTGAAGGCGCGGGGGCGCTACCAATCCTCGTCCACTTCGCGGGGTTCGGGCCGGTTAAGCAGCATGGCCAACAGGGATTGCCGGCCCAGCAAAAATTCAACGTCCAGCATTGAGCCGAGCACCAGCGGATGGGGGGTGCTTTCCACCGTCACGGTCACCTCGTAGAGCGGCGTGTCGGGCGGACCGTCGATGTTCCGGCCCGCGTCGCGCACCACGCGGGAAATCCGCCCGCGCACGCGGCCTTCGAAGAGCGAATCAAAGACGTGCGATTCCATCCGCACCGGCAAGCCTTCGGAAAGCAGGTCGATGTTGCGCTCCGGCACATAAGCCTTCACCCGGTAGCCCCCGCCGGTGTCCACGATTTTCAAAACCGACTGCCCCCCCCTCACCGCCATGCCGGGATACCGGGTGTAGATATCGGCCACCGTTCCCCGAATCGGAGCGGTGACCGAGCGTTGCCCGAGAATTCTCTCCAAAGCCCCCTTCTCCTCGTTCACCACCGCCAGGGTTTCGCGCGCGTGGTGCAAACTTTGTTGCAACTCCTCCCGTCGCAACTCGGGGAAGCCCTCCCGCAACCAGCCGAGCAAAACCTCCGACTCCAGGGCCTCCGCCTCGGTCCGCAGGGCGGCCACCCGTTGCAAGTTGTAATCCAAGGCGCGGATCGCCCGTTCCCCTTCGAGTTTGTCCCACGCGTCCAGCATGGATTTCTGGATGGCGCGGATTTCGCGAATCAACGCCAGCCTTTCGGCCGCCGTCAGCATGTCCGCCTCGGCGGGCCGCAGGTCGAGCAGGCGCAGGGCCGACTCCAAGGTGGCGATTTCCCCCTTCTTTTCCCGGAGCAGCCGCTCTTTTTCCAAAATCCGCAACTCCAGATCGGGCGCGGCCAGGGTGAACAACACATCCCCCTCCTCCACCTCCCTCCCGATGCGCGCGCGCATCGACTCCAGGATGCCATCGGCGGGCGAAAAGACGTAAAACTCGGTGGCGGCCCGCACTTGGCCGGTGGCCTTGATGGTTCGTTCCAAGCGCAGCCCGAGCGCCCCCGAGGCGACCAGCAACAATCCGCCCAGGCAAAACAGCCAAAAGACCTTGCGGCTTCCCGTTCCCGCACCCTCTATCGAACCGTGAATACTTGGCTCCGCCATGACAAGCCCGTCATCATCAAACACCCGGGGCGGCAAGTAAAGCCGCGCTTTCCGACCCCGCCGCTTTTTTCGCGGCAAGCGCGCACCCCCGGGCAAACCGTTGGAAAACATTCGCGTGAATTGGTTTGCCCACAAGGCTCCCGTTCCTTTTTCTGGAGAGACCAACCATACAAAACCTCATGAGCGTTCATCTCTATCTTTCCCTCCTTCCCGAAGCCCTGGTCGGCTCCATGCTGGCGCCCCGCGAATATGGCCGCCACCTCGCCCTCGGGCCCGGCAAACGCATCCGTTCGCAAGCGGTGTTTTTTGAAGTGGACCGCGACGAGGCGGCCAAACACATCGACCTCGCGCAGCTCGACCAGCGGTGCGTTCCCCATGCCGACGGCAGCCCGCGGCGCTCCTCCTACCTGTCGATTTACCGGGTATTGGAAAAACTTCCGGTTTCGGCCCTGCGCAAACTCTGGCTCACCACCCGCGACGGCACCTCCCTCGGTTTGGAGCGGGGTGAATACCAAGCCAAGCCGGGACAAAAATACCGGCTTTACCAAGAGTTTTGCCCGGTCAGTCCCCGGGTGGTCGCCCAGCTCGATCCGTTGGAATTCTGCCGCAGCATCACCTCTCCGGGAGGACCGGTCCATGTGCCCCGCATCATTTTCGCCGACTTCCGGCTCGACGGCCTCGCCAACGACCCGGCCGCCAAATCCGACCTCCCGTACCAGAACCTTGGACACATCCGGTTTTGTCTGGAGGAACTCCAGCGCATTGAAAACAAAGTATCCAAGATCGTGGACCGCGACCTGCAAAGCGATCCCCAGCTTTGGATGATCGAAAACGGCTTCTTTGTCGGCGACCAGAACGAACTCGCCCACTTCCCGCTCCCCCCCGAGGACGACCTGCGGCGCGACCAT
>PXDN01000014.1 GCA_003566375.1 Opitutia bacterium | reverse complement strand
GATGGAGAGCCGCTGCCGCTGCCCGCCGGAGAGGCTCGATCCGCGTTCGCCGACCCTGGTTTGGTAGCCTTGGGGAAGGGATTCGATGAAATCGTGGGCGTTGGCGGATTTGGCCGCAGTGACGATTTCCTCCGCGGCGGCCCCGGGACGGCCGATGCGGATGTTGTTGAGAATGGTGTCATCGAAGAGAATCGCCTCTTGGGAAACCAGGGCGATTTGGCGGCGCAAGGCCGCCTTGGAAACCTCGCGCACGTCGGTGCCGTCCACTTTGACGCCGCCGGCGGTGCAATCGTAAAAGCGGGGGATGAGGTTGATAAACGTCGATTTTCCGGCTCCGCTGGGACCGACGAGGGCGTAGGTCCGGCCGGCTTCCAGCTCCACCGTGACATCCCGCAGCACCGGCGCCGCCTCGGTGTAGGAAAAACTGACGCGCTCGAAGGAGATGTGCCCGCGCGGCCTTGGAAACGGTTTCGGGTCGACCGGTTCGGGAACGGAATCGGTTTCCAGGAGGATGTGTTCCAATCGGTCGAGGGAGGCCTCGGCTCGGCGGATGGTGGTGTGCATTTGGCCGAGTTTTTTCACCGGTTCATACCCCATGTAGAGAACCATGAGCAGGCTGCCGATCACTTCCGGGGCGATGGCTTTGTCCACCGTGATGTAGAGGGCCAGGACCACTCCGGCCGCCGCGACGACCTCAATGGTGGGGGTGAGGATTTTTTGGTATTTGACCACCTTGAGGCTGACTTTGAGGAAATAGCGGCAGCTTTCGCGGAAGCGGGAGATTTCCCGTTCCTCCAGGTTATAGGCCCGCACCTCGCGGATAGCGGAGAGATTTTCATTCAAAATGCGGTTCATCTGCCCGGCTTCGTCCTGCACCTGGCGGGCTTTGCGCAGAACCCGTTTGCCAAAATAGCGGATCGGAAACACGCAGGCGGGGACCGAGGCCAGGACGATCAGAATGAACCCGATCTCCCTCTCTTGAAAAGCGAGGTAAACCAGGGCGCCCGCCGCCCCCAGCAAAGTGGCCGGTTGTTTGATCAGATCGTTGACCACCGAAATGATGGCGTTTTGCAATTGGGCGGTGTCGCCCATCACCCGGCTCATTAGGTCGCCCACGCTGTTTTTCCCAAAAAACGTGAGGGGAAGCCGCTGGAGCTGTTCAAAAGCTTGCAGGCGCAGTTTTTCGAGGACGTGAAATCCGCAGTAGGCCATGAGGTAGGCATTGAGAAAACCGCCTCCCGCCCGAAAAAGGAAAACCAGCGGGATGGCCAGGAGAATCGCCACCAGGGCGATGCCGGTCGGCGCTTCGTCTCCCGTGACCAGGGGAATGATCCGGTGGGTGATCAGTGGCAACCCCAGGCCGGAGGAAGCGCCGTAGAGGATCCCGAAGAGCAGCCCGGCGGCAAAAGGAAGCCTGACTTCCCGCAGGTGGGAGACGTATGGTTTGTAGCGCTGAAACATCGGTTGGGCGGAATCATCGGGATTCGGGTGCGGGGAAACAAGCCGTTTCCAATAGGACGGGATGCTCTGGACACGCCCGGGCGTTTTTTACCGGGACGATTGCGAACCGCGCAACTTGTTGAAAAAAGGGTGGATTGGTGGTGGCGTTAGGAGGGCACGAACTGATTCCCGCGTTTTTTGTGGGTGGAAATACCGAAACCGGTGTTTTACCCGGCACGCAACTTTAACCCAAATTTTTTATCTACCATGGGAACAACAGCCAAAGCACTCAGTCCCAGCAAAACGGACATTATGACCAACAAAGCACAGGAAGTGGCAATTGACCGGAACTTGGTGGACCGCTTCAAAGGCGGCGACCAAGCCGCCTTCGATGAAATGGTTTCCCGCTACTGGGACCGGATTTTCGTTATGGTGAAACAACTTCTCGGAAATTCCCAGGATGCCGAGGAAGTCACTCAGGACGCTTTCATCCGAGCCCACCGCGGATTGGAAAATTTTCGGGGCGACTCCGCCTTCTCGACATGGCTTTATCAAATCGCCACCAATCTCGCCCGCAACAAGTACTGGTATTGGTGGCGCCGGAAACGCGACAAGTCGGTCTCATTCGACCAACCGCTTTCCGAGGATGGCACGATGACCCTGACCGATGTTTTCGCCTCCGACGCGGAATCGCCGAAGCAGGAAGCGGTCACCAATGAGTTTGTGGACCGGGTCGCCGAATGCATGAAAATGCTCAATACCAAGCACCGCGAGATTCTGGTGTTGAGAAACGTGCAAAATCTTTCTTACGAAGAGATCGCCAATGTGTTGGGGATCAGCGTGGGAACCGTGAAAAGTCGAATTGCCCGCGCCCGCGAAGGATTGCGGGAAAAGATGGGAAAAGAATTTCAATGAGCGGAAAACGATTTACCGAACTGATCAATCTTTATCTGGACAAGGAAATCTCCGATGAGGAGATGGCTGAACTGGAGCGGGAAACAGCTGCCAATGCGGAACGCCGCCACCTTTTCTTGGAATATGTTCGGTTGGAGAATGCCTCCACTCAATTGGTTGAGCGTCATGGAGAGCGTTTGGTGGAATCCGTTGACTTCAAGAAATACCACATGATGGCCCGGCATTCAGGCTGGAGCCTGCGCCGAACCGTTTGGGTGTCCACCGGCGCATTTGCCGCGGCTTGCCTGACTTTGGTTGCGGCCGTTCGGTTTATGGAGGACACGATCATCGGCGGTCCCGCCGCTGATTTTACCCGTGCGGGCTCCGCAAATTGGAGTACCTCGGTCGAGGTGTATCAGCCGTCCGATGCGCAAGCTTTGCGGGGATTTTCCGTTCCGACCCGCAGCGCCTCGGCCTCCTCGTTGCAAGCCGCCAAAGCGGAGTTGACGACCCGGCCGGTCAATTGGGTTGACACGGCCCGCGGCGTGGCCGACGCCTCCGGCTTTCAGGTGCGGGTTGCGGTGGAGGATTTGAAGCCGGCAAAGGCCGAGCGGGTTTTTCGCAGCACGCCGGTGTTTCAAGCCTCGCCCGAGTTCGCCTCGTTCGAATTCCAGCGCTGATTTGCCGCGCTTGGATTACGAGTGGCATCCGCTTTTTAGCGAATGATTACAAGTGGCATCCGCTTTTAGCCGATGAATCGGATGATTACAGGGTAGCATCCGCTTTTAGCGGATGAATTTAGCAGGGTAGCATCCGCTTTTAGCGGATGAATTTAGCGGATGAACCGGGTGAGGTTGCGCGGCCCATGCGGTCCGCCGAGCACCAGCACCGATCCGTCGCCTTCGGTCAGCGCAATATTTCCTCCTTTCAGGTGGGACTGTGCCCGCAGGCCCTCCACAAGCACGCGGGTTTCGCGGGTATCCGGATCGATCTCCACCAAATGGTTGGGGCCCACCGCCAGTAGCCGGCCTTCCACCGCCTCGAGATGACCCGCCCCTCCCGGAATCACTTGCCCGCGGTGGACCACCTTTCGCTTTTCGGGGTCGATCACGATCCACCACCCGCGGGCGGTGAGCGCGTGTATTTGGTTTTCCCAAACAACCATGGCTTGCGCGTGTCCGGCGCCGGGAGCGAAATCATCCCCGGCAAGGCGCCAGAGTTCCCGCTCCAAATTGGTTAAATCCCGGACGCTGAAAACCGGGGTCGCCCCGTTGCTGCCGACGTAAAGGTGGCGTCCGTCGGTGGCCAGGGAATGGGGGTGGCGGCTCGGGGTGTCCCCGCCTCCGGCCCGGTCGGCGAAATCGACCACGGCGCGGGCGGGATCGGCTTGCGCCGGGTCGATGGCCAAGACCACGCCGAATCGGGCGCCGGTGTCGCGTTTCACCGCCACATAAACTTTGCCGTCGTGCCAGAGGGCGGCGTATGGGCGGTTGGCATCGTTGTCCCAATCGGCGATTTTCCGGAGCGAAGCGGGATCACCGGGTTCGAAAGCCCACAACTGTCCGGTGGGATAAATCGCGGCATAAACGGTGCGCCCGTCGGTGGCCAGCGCCTTGGGTTCGCCGGGGATGGCGATGCGAACCGGTTCGGCATTCGTTTTCCCCGCAAGGAGGCGGGTTTGCACCACATTGTTTCCTCCCGCCACCACATGGCCGGCGGCGAGGATGGCTGATTGGGCGCGCACGGGTTCTCCGCTCAGGCGGCCTTCGCCTTCGCCGATCAAGCCGTTGCTCAGAATCACGTCGCCGCGATCATTGATTTTCCATACCCTCGGGGCGGCGCTGACTCCGAGAAAGCCGTCCGCTTCCGCAAACAAGGCGCGAATGGGCGAGTGGGGAAACGGGCGGGCGTGTTCGGTAACGGGCGGCGGCGTTTTTCCGATGGCGGAGACCGTGACGTTGAACAACGACCCGGTGACCGTGCCGGCGGCGAGGTAGGTGCCTGGCTCGGCGGTCGGGGCGAAAACCCGCAACAGGCCCTCGGCGGGAACGGGCGCCGCCGCCCATTCAACGGTTGTTTCTTCCCGGTCACCGGCAAATTTGCCGCGCAGGAAAAACGCCTGGTTCGCCGGCCCGGCCTCGGTGCCGATCAGCAGCTCCCCGTTTACCAGTTGCATGCCGTGCACGCCTTTGTGATCGCGGATAAGGGGAGGTGTCAGGTCGCGGGTGGCCCCGGGGTTTTCGGGGTCGACCTCCAGCACCCGGGCCAGTTCCCGCCCCAGCCCCACCAACAGTTTCCCCTCCCTCCACGCGAGGGAGGTCACTTGATGGCGCAACACGCCTCCCCCCGCGTCGCGGTAAACGGTGCCCGACTCATCGGCGAGATCGTGGGCAAACGGCAGCGGGGTGATGGCGGCGGGGTTTTCACGCGGATCGATTTGAAAAACGACGTTGGGTTTTCGCGTTCCGGCGTACAGCCGTCCTTCCCCATCCGAGGCCAAGGTCCAGAATTCACCGTCGCCCGGAATGTGACCGAGGGTGCGGAGGGTGTTGGTTTCGGTGTTGAAGGAAAAAAGATTGGGATTCGATCCGGTTCCCCAGGCCCCGAAATAAATAACCGCCCCAATGACCTCGGTCGCCCAAATCCGGCTTCCGTGGGGAATGGCGACCGGTTCCCCGATCACCCGCCCGGCGACCGGGTCATACGCGACGATGCGGGCCGGGGAAAGGTCCAGGGAAAACAAATATACGAGATCCCCCGCCCGCACCGCGCTGCTCACGGGAAAACCGGATACCAGCG
This sequence comes from Opitutia bacterium, assembly GCA_003566375.1. Classification (GTDB taxonomy): domain Bacteria; phylum Verrucomicrobiota; class Verrucomicrobiia; order Opitutales; family T3Sed10-336; genus T3Sed10-336. The sequence continues at coordinate 7,932 of PXDN01000014.1, read as the reverse complement.
TTCCCGCGTCGGTTCCGGGGCCGCCCCACGCGCGGACCGATAGGGAAGACGCGCCGACCGCCGCGGCCAGCGCGAGCGAGGCGACCGTTGCTTTGACCAGTTGTTGACACATCGGTGGAATCAAGTCTCGGAATGCCACCCCCGCACCATGCGGCCGGAAGGGCTTTTATGCCAGAGGAAAACCTCGGCGGACGGTCCCCCGACCGCCGGCTTTGCGGGAAAGTCGGGAGACGGATTTTCCCCTTGCTTATTGGGGATCGGGTCTTTTCATTATCATGCTGCTATAAAATGCAATTGTCCGTTCATGAATTCGGGGCAGTTCCGCAAACATCGAATTCCATCTCCATCTACATTAACGCATGAAACTCAAATCCATTGTTAAACTACTGGCTCTCTGTGGAGCCGCCGGCATCCATTTCGGGTGCGCGACCACCGAGCCGGCCGCGCCAACGGGCCAGCCCGCCGCCCAGCCGCGGGGAGCGGTTGTCTATGACAACGATCTCCTGCGGGTGACCAAGGAACGCGAGGGAACGGGGCTCGCTTCCGTGGGCGTTGAAGCGGTGCACCGCATCACCGTCCGGGCCAAGCAACCGATCACCAACGTCATGATCGAGGAGCATTTCCCTTCCTCCATTGATTACGTCTCCTCGACCCCCTCCGGTTCGCAAGATGGCGGCCGTGTCCAGTGGGACCTCGGGCAAATGGATGAGGGGGAATCCAAAGTGATCCGCGTCCGCTCCACTCCGAAAGAACGCGGCAGCTACTCGGTGTGCAGCGTCGTTCGCGCCGATCCGCTTATCTGCCTTCCGATTCAGGTTGGCGCTCCCGATATTCAGATCGTCAAGAGCGGTCCTCCGACCGTTGAGGTGAATGAGGCCGTCAACTGGACCGTCACCGTGACCAACACCGGGGATTCCACCGCCCGCAATGTGGTGATTGAAGACGAATTGCCGGAAGGTTTCAGCGCCGGCACCCCGGTCCGTTTCGAAGTCGGGACTTTGGAGCCGGGACAAAGCCGTGTGGTGGAAGTAAGCGCCCGCGCCGAGCGCACCGGTTCTTTCACCAACCGCGCCACCGCCGTTCACGAAGGGGCCGATGAAGTGGCCGCCACCGCCCCGATCCGGGTTGTGGAATCCGGCATTGATGTTGAAATCACCGGTGCGGAGCGCTCCTACGCCTTGGTCGATGAAAGCTTCCGGGTCACCACCCGCAACACCGGGGACACCGCTTTGCAAAACACCCAAACCGTTTTGCGCCTTCCGGCCAATATCCGCGTCAGTGACGCGGGCGGAGGCACCGTGGCCGCCGCGGCGGGCGACCGGCCGGCCACCATCACTTGGAACATTGGCAATCTCGACACCGGCGCCAGCCGCGCTTACGACGTGGTCATGACCGCGACCCGTCCGGGCACCACGGTGAAAAACGTCACCGCCACCGCCGATCGCGGCCTGCGGGCAACCGACCGCCACGAAACCGAATGGCGCGCCGTTCCGGGTATCCAGACTTCCATTGTGGATGACGTGGATCCGATCCGCGTCGGCGACCGTGTGGTTTACACCATTCGGGTGACCAACCAAAGCCCGCTGGAAAACATCGAGACCAATATCCGCGTCCGCTTCCCGTCGGAAGTCCGCCCGGTTCGTATCGGCGAAGGTCCGGTTTCCGGAACCGTAGCCGACCGCACGGTCAACTTCCAAACGCTGAACATCCAGCCGCGGCAGGAGGTTGTTCTGACCATCATCGCGGAGGGTGCCAACTCCGGCAACGGCACCGTGATCATGGAAACAACCACCGGCTTCCGCGACGTTCCGATCGTGGACCAGGAATCCACCACGGTTTACTAATCAAAGGCCGGTATTCAACCGGCGCTAATTCCCAAGGCCGCGTCCCTGATTCAGGGGCGCGGCCTTTTTTTTGGCGGGTGATTGGCGGGGAATCCGTCAAGCCGGTGATCGCTCATCCAAGGGCGGATGCTGTGGAACCGGGCCTTCGCACAATGAATGATGTGCGACAAACTCGGGATGCCCGGCCAATTTTCCGGAAAATATCCGTTGACAGCCCACCCTCTTTCTTCAAATTTTCCCTTTCAACTTACGCGGGCGTAGCTCAGTTGGTAGAGCACTACCTTGCCAAGGTAGATGTCGAGAGTTCGAACCTCTTCGCCCGCTCCATTTTTCTTATTGGTCGCACCCGACCGACGAAACACCCGCCTTCACGGCGGGTTTTTTGCATGAATGCCGCCGACCTTTTTGATTTTCCTTCCTCCCTTCCCTTTGCCGGGACTTTTCAGCCGGAACTTCCCCCGTGGGAATGGGTTTCGTTGATCGACAAAGCCCTGGCCGGAATGAAGCCGGTTCCCGGTCCCGCCCTGCCGCCGGGTGTCCACGTGGAGGGTGCGGTTTGCCTGCACCCCACCGTGAAACTGCCGCCGTATTGTGTCATCATCGGCCCGGCATGGATTGGGCCGCATTGTGAAATCCGCCCCGGCGCTTACATCCGGGGCGGGGTCATCGCCGGAGAGGGCTGCGTGCTGGGCCATGCCTGCGAGTTCAAGCACTGCCTGTTGCTGGACGGCGCGCAGGTGCCCCACCTCAGTTACGTGGGGGATTCCATTTTGGGCAACGGCGCCCACCTCGGCGCCGGCGTGGTTCTCTCGAACCTCCGTCTTGATCAAGGCGATGTGCCGGTGCGTTTACCCGGTCGGTCGGTCTCCTCGGGGATGCGAAAACTCGGAGCCATGCTCGGAGACCGGGCGGAAGTCGGTTGCAATGCCGTGTTGCAACCCGGCACGGTTTTGGGACGGCGCTCGCTGGTTATGCCGTCCATGGCTTTCGGCGGCTTTTTGGAGGCAAAAAAAATCGCCCGCGTCCGCCAACCCGTTCACACGCTGCCGTTGCGGGATTGAGCGGTTTTCCGTTGCGGCGGGGTCCGCTCCGGGTTCTCTTTGGTGCCCATGAGCGACGCCTCCATTCTGGAAACTTTTGAAAACGCCCATCCGAACCGGGATTACGTGATCGAGCACACTTTCCCGGAATTCACTTCGGTTTGTCCCAAGACCGGCCAGCCGGATTTCGGAACCATCGTCATCACCTATGTTCCGGACCGAAAGTGCGTGGAGCTGAAATCGTTGAAGTTCTACCTGAACGGCTTTCGCAACACCGGCATCTTTTACGAAGCGGTGACCAACCAACTCCTTGAGGATCTCGTGGCCGCGACCGCTCCACGCCGCATGACCGTGGTGACCAAGTGGGGGCCGCGCGGCGGGCTCTCCTCGGTGGTGACCGCTTCCTACGAACAGCCCGTTGCCTGAGCCGACATGCCGCGGACGTTTGCCATCATTTTGATCCTGGCCGGCTTTTTGATCCAATTTGCCTCGCTGGCGTTGCTGGTGTCCGGGCGGGTGGAGGATCCCATCCGCATCGCCCCCGCGGTGGCGGTTGGCGGGCTCGCGTTGTTGACCGGGTTTGTATTGGCTTTTTTGAAACCGCGAACCTGACCCGGGACGGCGGGAGCGGTTGGGGAACGAATTTCGTTCGGTTTTCAAAACCTGGTTTGGTCCTGGCAAAGGCGGAATCGGTGGAGTGCCTGAAAACCCGCCAAGCTTCCGGTTGAAATGCGGACGGAATGCCCCCATGCTGTTCTTTGAATCGTCGGAGGAGGCCGGTTGTTGCCGACGCCGCCGCGATTCCAATTCCGCCATGGATGAGCTTCCCGATATTTTTCCGTTCCAACGCCGCTTTGAGGAAATCGACGCGCAAATGGCCTCGCCCGAGTTTTTCAACGACCAGCGGCGGGCGGCCGCGCTTTCGCGGGAACACCAGAAACTGCGGGAATTGCTCGAAGAGGCCGAAGCCCTGCGGCGGGTCGAGGCGGACATCGCCGAACACCGGGCTTTGCAGGCGGATTCCCGCGCGGATGCCGAGTTGCGGGAATTGGCCGAGGCGGAACTTCCCGAATTGGAGGCAAAGCGGGCCGCCCTCCACCAGACGGTGTTGGTCGCCATGATCCCTCCCGAACCCACCGACTCGCGCAACACGATTTTTGAAATCCGCGCCGGGGCGGGGGGCGACGAGGCTTCCCTGTTCGCCGCGGATTTGCACCGCATGTATTGCCGGTTTGCCGAGGCCAGGGGGTGGCGGGTTCAGGCCATGCACGCCAGCCATAGTGAACGGAACGGCTTTAAGGAGGTGGTTTTCGGACTCGCGGGAGACGATGTGTACAAGCTGCTCAAATACGAGAGTGGCGTCCACCGGGTGCAGCGGGTGCCCGACACCGAGGCCAACGGGCGCATTCACACGTCGACCGTGACCGTGGCCGTGCTTCCGGAGGCGGAGGAAGTCGATGTGGAGATTAAACCGGATGAAATCGAAGTTTCGGTCTGCCGGGCCAGCGGACCGGGAGGGCAGGGGGTCAACACCACCGATTCGGCCGTGCAAATCCTGCACAAGCCGACCGGCATCATCGTGAATTGCTCCGACGAGCGCTCGCAATTGAAGAACCGGGCCAAGGCGATGACCGTGCTCCGATCCCGGCTGCTCCGCCAAAAGGAGGAGGAGGAACGGGCGAAATACGCGGCCAACCGCCGCAGCCAGATCGGCACCGGCGACCGCAGCGAACGCATCCGCACTTACAATTTCCCACAATCCCGCATAACCGACCACCGCATCGGGTTAACCCTGCACTCCCTCGCCCAGGTGATGGAGGGCGATTTGGATGAATTGCTGCAGGCCCTGCAACAGGCGGACCACGAGGTGAAAATCAAAGCCCTGCTGACCGGCGGAGTTTCCTTCGCGGACCGGTCGGCGTAACGCGCCGAATCGGGCTGAAATGATGATCAGTTTGCTGGAGGTGGTGCGGCGTTCAACCGGGTTTCTCGAAAAAGCCGGATTGGAGTCGCCGCGGCTCGATGCCGAATGGCTGATTGCCCATGCCCTTGGTTTGAAGCGAATGCAGCTCTATCTCCAATTCGAGCGCCCGCTGACCGAACAGGAGTTGGCCGCCATCCGGCCGCTGGTCCGCCGCCGGGGGAAGCGCGAACCGTTGCAGCACATTCTCGGGGAGTCCGAATTTCTCGGCCTTGCGCTCAAGGTCGATCCCCGCGCGCTCATACCCCGCCCGGAGACCGAGGAACTGGCCGACTGGCTGGCGCGGCAAACCCCGCCCCCCGCCACCGTGCTCGATCTCGGAACCGGCACGGGGGCGCTGGCGCTGGCCATGGCCAAATCTTTTCCCGAAGCCGCCGTGACCGCGACCGACCGCAGCCCCACCGCGCTGGACCTGGCGCGCGAGAACGCGGAACGAACCGGGCTGGCCAGTCGTATCCGATTTGTGGATTCCGATTGGTACGGGGCGCTGGGCGCGGGGGAGCGGTTTGACTGGATTGTTTCCAACCCGCCTTACCTGACCGGGGAGGAATGGGCGGAGGCCCGGCCGGAGGTTAACCGGTTTGAGCCGCGGGAGGCCCTGGTGGCGGAGGAGCGGGGACTTGCGGATTTGTTGACCATCCTTGAAGGCGCTTCCCATCGCCTGCGGTCCGGTGGATTGCTGGCTTTGGAAACCGGCCTTGACCAACACGCGGCGTTGCGGGAGCGGGCCGGTCGGCTGGGCTTTGCGGACTGCCGGTCCCTGCCCGACATGAGCGGGCGGGACCGGTTTTTCACCGCCCGTTGGCAGGGCTGACGGCCGGGGCCAACGGCGAAGATAATCAATCCGCGGGTTCGATGCGGTAAAGTCCGCCGTCGCCGCGGTCCGTCAACAGGTAAAGAAATCCATCCGGCCCCTCGCGGACGTCGCGGATGCGCCCGACCTTTTCCGTCAGAAGCGATTCTTCATGAAGCACGCCCTCCGGCCCGGTGACCACACGTTGAATACGTTCCGCCAGCAGGAATCCGGCGAAAAGGTGGCCGGCGCCAGCTGGGGAAGGCGTCGCCGTTGTAGATGGCCAGGCCGGAGGGGGCCATGGAGTCTTCCCACACGTGAACCGGCTGGGTGATTCCGGGCGCCTCACGGCCGATGCCGATCGGCGCGTCGGTCGAGTATTCTCTCCCGAAGGAGACCTGCGGCCAGCCGTAGTTATGGCCCCTCATCACTTGATACAAAAGATCCCCGCCCCGCGGACCGTGTCCGGTCGTCCAGATTTGGCGGGTTACCGGGTGGACGGCCAGCCCCTGATTGTTGCGGTGACCGTAGGAAAAGATTTCCGGGCGCAGGTTGCCTGGAGGAAAGCCGACATACGGGTTGTCGGGCGCCGCGCCGCCGTCCTCGTTCAGCCGGATCATTGAACCGGCGGGATGGGTCAAATCCTGAGAGGTGTGGCGAAGCCCGTTGTCACCAATCGAAAAAACCACCGTGCCGTCGCCCGGGAAAACGATGCGGGAACCGTAGTGGCGTCCGGGCGCGCTGAGCGGTTGTTGGACATACAGGATTTCCAGATCGGCCAAATCGCCGCCATCCAAGCGGGCTCGGGCCAGCGCCGTGCCGGTGCCGGTGTCGTCATCGGTGACCACCGAATCGGTGTCCCCCGGACTGGAATACGTGAAATAAAACCAGCCGTTTTCCGCGTTTTGGGGATGCGGGACGATATCGAGCAAGCCCCCCTGGCCGCCCCCGACCGGAGGAATGCGTTGATCCTCATCGGCCGCGATGCGCGGCAAGCCGTTCAGTTCGGTGATGGAGTCGCCGTCGGCGACGTGCATTCGCCCGCCGCGTTCTCCGACCAGCATTCGGCCATCAGCCAGCCAGGCGACGGCCCACGGGTGCTCCAGGTTTTCAATCACCCGCGTCAATTTGAAATCATGCTCTTCACTCTCGATGCGGTCGGCAATGACCTCGTTCACGACGCGGGGCCCGGCCAGGGCGGTTCCAATGGAGGCCAGCCCGCAGGCGAGCGCGGCCCCCATCCAGTTGGTATACTTGTATGTTTTTGCGTGCATAAGCACGGCAACTATAACGCTCCTGTAAAAAGACGCAAACCGCGGGGGGGATTAATGCCAGGATGTAATGGGAAAAACGATACTTTAAAAGGAGTTTTCCTTTTCTTTTTCCGAACCGGGTGTTTCGCCCTCTTGCCATTTGCGGTGGGACCGCCGGTGAAAATGGAGGTCGAGGGCGACTTTCCCGACGATCAGGAGCACCAACAGCGGGAGGGGTGAGCCGAGCGCCATGACCGGCGCGGCCCCGACGATGATGGCAATATGGATGACGGTGATGCGCCCGTAAGGGGCGTTCATTTGGTCCTCGATGTTGGTGCGGAGATATTCCCGCTTGCCGATGAAGTTTTGGGCAAACGAAAAACCGTGGCTGAGGAAGAGGACAACCAGCAGGATTTCCACCCCGGGCGGGCGCTCGGCGAACACGGCGCGGAGCACCCCGATCAGGAGGGCCGGGAAAACCAGCGGGCCCGGCCAGTCGGGAGACAACTTCTCGAAAACGTCCACGGGCGATAACCCGGTCATAAAGAGAATGAAAACCCCGTGCAGGGCGCAAAACCCGCCGAAATGCACGACGAAAAACGCCATCATGAAGAGCTTGCCGCCGATGATCAGCGGACTGGAGAAAAGCGGTTCCGGTGCTTCGCCTTCCGGGGGTTTGTTGGCGAGAAACATCTTGCCGAGGGCATAAAACCCGATGACCAAATTTTCAAACCAGTAGGCGAGGATGAGAAACCCGGCGTCCCACTCAAAAAAGACCACCCCGGCCAGTGGCATGAGATTGGCCGCGATCAGAAAAGCCAGCGAAGCGCGGTTGCCGGAGGCAACGGTTTTGAGGCCGGGCGTGGACTGGCTGATCGGCTTTGACATGGCGGATAACGGTGATTGCGCATGTGAAACATGGCTGCCAGTCCCCCGCCGGTCCATTCCGAAATGGGGGCGAACCCCAGGGGCTACACCTTACACGCATCTATTCAGATTGCACAAAACCTCGAACCCGGAG
>PXDN01000389.1 GCA_003566375.1 Opitutia bacterium | reverse complement strand
CGCCGCCTGGCCCGCGCGGAAAAGGGTCGCGTCCGAAAAGTCGTCGGTCAGGCGAACTTCGACAGCCGTGGTCAGCGAGACGTGTTCTCCGTCGAACCAACGCAGGGCCGCGTTGTTCCAGCTTTGCCAGTCATCGGCCAGCACCGCCGGGCACAGGGCGGTAAGAGTGAAAACAACAAGGAGAACGTGGTTTGTGTTTTTGGATGAAAATCGCACGCGATAAAACCAATCCCGCGTGCGCCCGGTGTTGCAAGTGAATAAAAAGCCCGCCCATCCGCCTGAAGCAAGTGAACGGTTTATTCCGGGAGAGGCTGTTCATCCTTCTTTTGCCTTTTGCGTTTCACTTCCTTTTTCGGCTCGTGTTTCCCGAGAGCTTGCCATACCCCTCGTTTTTTTTAAAACCAGTAACCATGTGCCTCCGTCGATCCATTCCCATTTCGCTTGTCGCGGTTCTGATTGCCGCCGGTTGCTGGACTCACCAAGTGCCCACCGCCTCCGCGCAAACCACCGCCGCCCCCATGAACACCGGTTCCGGCGAGGTGGCCCGATTGCGGGTGGAGGTCGCCAACTTGCGGGCCGACCTGCGGGTGCTCGACCGGCTGGTGCGTGAACAAGGCGCCGCCATCGAGGATTTGACGCGCCAAAATCGGGAGCTGGCCGAACAAATGGAACGCCTGCGGCGTTCCCAGCCGTCCGACTCAGTGAACCAGGCCGAATTAAACCGGGCCCTGCGGGAATTGCGGGAACGCCAGGATGCCGCCGCCGCCGAGCAACGCCGCCAAATGCAAAGCCAGGTTTCCCGGCAGTTGGAGCAACTCGGCAAGGAAACCCAGGAAGCCATCGACGCCCTGGCCCGAGGCATCAACACCCGTCCGCCGCAAACCGGCCGCGGCTCCGCCACCGAAACCACCTTTTCCGATGATTTCCCCAAAGAGGGAATCACCTACACCGTTCAACGCGGCGACACCTTGTCCGGCATCGCCTCCCGCCACAACTCGACCGTGCGCGACATTCAAAACGCCAACCGCATCTCCAACCCGCAGACGCTTCAAGTCGGGCAGGTTTTATTCATCCCCCAACGGAACTGATCCATGGCCACCGCAAAAACAAAAGCACGACTGGGACGGGGATTAAGCGGCTTGATTTCGGGCGGGAATTCCGCCCGCAAGGGCACCGCCGCCAAATCGGGCGGCAACGGCGCGGCCAAACCGGCCAAGGTCCCAACCGTGGATGGCGCGGACGGTGCCCTCCCGTTTTTGCCGGGTTACGCCGAGATCGCGGTGACCGGCATCGAGCCGAATCCGTTTCAACCCCGCAAGGAATTTGACGAGGAGGAACTGCGCGAGCTGGCGGAAAGCATCCGCGCCGAGGGGTTGTTGCAACCGATCGTGGTGCGCAAGGCCGGGGATGGGAAATACCAATTGATCGCGGGCGAACGCCGCTGGCGCGCCTGCAAAACGCTGCGTCTTAAAACCATTCCAGCGCGGATCATCGAAGCCGGTGACGCCTCCTCGGCATCCATTTCCCTGATTGAAAATTTGCAGCGGGCCGGGCTCAACCCGATTGAGGAGGCCCTCGGCTACGCCAGTTTGTTGCGGGATTTTGACCTGACCCAGGAGGCGGTGGCCGAGCGGGTCGGCAAAGGACGCGCGACCGTGGCCAACGCCCTGCGGCTCCTGCAGCTGAGTTCCGAGGTGCAGGGGTATCTCGGCAAGGGCATCATTTCCACCGGTCACGCCAAGGTGCTGCTTTCGGTGGAAGGCGAGGCCAGGCAGGGTCTGTTGGCCCGCAAGGTGGTGGAAGACGGGTTAAGTGTGCGCGCTTTGGAAAAAGTGGTGAAAAGCGGGCGTCTGCCCGGGGCCGCGCAACCGTTCACCCGACCGGAAAAGGGGCGCCCGCCGCTGGAGGATTCCGCGGTGCGCGATATCGAAAAGCAGTTGTGCACCCGCCTCAACACCCGCGTGGCCATGAAACACACGGCCAAAAAAGGCCGCATCGTGATTGAATATTACGGCAATGACGACCTACAGCGCATTTTGGAAAAAATCGGCGTTTCCGGCTAACGTTTCAACCGGGAGGCGGCAAGCGGCACATGGCTAACCACAAGGTGGACAATTCCACGGATCCGTTGCATTCGTCCCGTTTCGTTCTCCCGATCTTTCGCTCGCTCTACCACTACAGCCCGGCCGCCCTGCGGGCCGACCTATTCGCGGGGGCCACCGTCGCGCTGGTTTCGATACCCCAGACCATCGGCTTCGCCCTCATCATCGGAATTTCGCCCCAGGTCGTGATTTACGCGGCCATCGTGGGGGTGTTTTTCACCGCGCTGTTCAGCTCGTCGCGCCACTTGGTTACCGGCCCGACCACCACCATCAGCATCATCCTGGCCAGCACCGTGCTGGTGTTGGAGCCGACCGGTTACGATCCCCTGCAAATCGTCGTCACCCTCGCGTTTTTAATCGGGCTGATTCAGATCGGGGCCGGTTTGATCAAGGTCGGGGTGCTCAACCGGTTTATTTCACGGTCAGTGATTATTGGATACACGACCGGGGTTTGTCTCTTGATCGCGGCCGGTCAGTTGAACAATCTGCTCGGATTGCGGCGGGAAGAGGGGCCGGATCTTTTTTCCATTTTACAGAACCTTGTCGTGCGGGCCGGGGAGATCAATCCGTGGACCGCCGGGATCGGGGTGGCTTCCCTGGCGCTGCTGTTCGTTATGGGCCGCTGGCTGCCGCGCTGGCCGGGCGGCCTGTTGGCGCTGATCATTTTTGGCGGGATCTCCGCCTGGTTTGATCTCGGCCGGCAGGCGGTGATCACCGTCGGGGATATCGGCGAGGTCTTGCCGAGTCTGCCGACTTTTCAGGGAGCGCCGTTTCCCCACGACATGTTTTCCCTGATTCCACTCCTGATGAGCCCGGCTTTCGCCATTGCGATCCTTGGGATGTTGGAAACCGTTTCCCTGAGCAAGGCGGTTGCCACCTCATCGGGCCAGAAGATCAATCCCAATCAGGAAATTCTCGGCCTCGGCGTGGGCAATATCATGTCCAGTCTCTTCGGGGCCATACCCGGATCGGCCTCTTTCGCCCGCACTGCGTCCAATTTCCAAAGCGGGGCCAGGACCCAATGCGCTGCTGTCTTCAGCAGTTTGTTCGTGGCCGCCATCGTGCTGATTTTCGGTCCGTGGGCGAATCACATTCCGGTGGCCACGCTCGCCGCCCTGCTGATTTTCATTTGCTCCCGCATGATCAATCCCGAGCAGATTGCCATCGCGGTGAAATCGACCCGTTCCGACGCGGCGGTGTTTTTCGTGACCTTCCTGTCCGCCTTGTTTCTCAGTCTCGACACCGCCATCTACATCGGCATCGCTGCCTCGCTGGTTTTGTTTTTGAAGAAAGCGGCCAGCCCCCAGCTGGTCGAATACGCTTTCAACGAACGCGGCGACCTCTCCGAAGTGGGGGACAGCGTGAAGCGGCACAACAACCAGATTTCGATCATCCACGTCGAGGGGGAACTGTTTTTTGGGGCGGCGGAAATTTTCCAGGACCAAATCCGTTACATCGCTCAGGATGAAGGCATCCGGGTTTTCATCCTGCGGTTGAAAAACGCCCGCCATGTGGACGCCACTTCGATTGTCTCGTTGCAACAGTTGCTCGAATTCCTCAACAAGTCGAAGCGCCACTTGCTGATCAGCGGCATCAATGACGATGTGGAACGCGTGCTGCGCAACAGCGGTTTCCTGGCCAAGATTGGCAAGGAAAACGTCTTTCGCACGGAGTTGAATCCCACCATGAGCACCAAACGGGCGTTGCTGCGGGCCTCGCATCTGCTGCAAACCGGCGAGGCCGACATCCGCATTTTCTACGACCGCTCTAAAACAGGGGAAAAGGGCACCGGCCCAAAAGCCTCCGAAGGCCCGGTCGATTATCAGATTTAGCGTCTGCATGAGCGAACCGAACCAACAGAGCGAGGCGGTGAAACTGGTGCTGGTGTTTTACGGCGCCATGGCGGCGGCCGGGACGCTGTTGGCCTACTGGCGCTCCCCCGCATGGGAAAACATCGACCCCTGGGCGCTGCCGGGAGCGGAGTGGCCGTTGCATTTGGGCGTGACCCTGGCCCTTGTGGCCGCCGTGCATTGGGCGACGCGCCTGGCGATGGCGCGGTTTCGCTCGGTTCGGCAAAGCGGGCGGGATTTGCGGCGGATGTTGGGCGACCTTTCTCCGGCCACTATCCTGCTGTTTGCCATCGCCAGCGGGGTTGGGGAGGAACTGTTGTTCCGGGGGTGGTTGCTCGGAGAAACCGGATTGGTGATTTCCTCGCTTTTGTTCGGCGCCATCCACATTCCCCCCAACCGCAAATGGTTGTATTGGCCGGCCTTTGCCGCCGCCATGGGATTTTTGCTCGGCTGGCTTTACCTCTGGAGCGGCTCCCTCGTGTATCCCATTCTTCTGCACGCCGGCATCAATTATTTCAACATGCGCCACATGTACGCCGTCGATGCCCCGCCGGGCGCACGGTGACCCGGAGGGGAACGGGGAATGGGAGCCATAGGAGATGAAAGAGAGGATCGAAAAGTGTGGCGGACGCATGAAGGATTTAATCGAACCGAGGAACGGGGTGCCAGTTCGAGTTGCGATGTTCGCAAGACAGCGAAGGCAACGGATTCGAGTTGCGCGCGCGAAAAGCCCTGAAGCCACAGGAGTGCGGCATTACCGGAGGGAGGAACCACGCTTGGTCGGACAACGCAGCCCGGTGTAAGGTAAACCGGGCCGAACAACCCGGCCAAGAAAAAGGACTTGGGAAAAATTCCTAAGTCCTTGATTCTAAAGTGGTGGTGGGAGGCGGATTCGAACCGCCGTAGGCATAAGCCAGCAGATTTACAGTCTGCCCTCGTTGGCCACTTGAGTATCCCACCAAACGGGAAAAGGCGTTACCTTAGGGACTCTGCCCGCCTTGCCAAGTCCTTTTCCCGAAAAAAATCCAAACCGGCCCGACCCGGGACAGGTGCGCCAAGGTGCGATGACCTTTTTCGCCACAAAGCGGCACTCCCGGGAGCCCCCGGTGCTGGCACGGCCCAAGACGGCGGCAATTCCCGGCAGGCAGCCATTGGCTCTCCATTCCAAGCAATACCCCCCACCGATCCGAGCATCCAGGCAAGACCTTCCTCCAAAAAAACGACAATATTTTTAGCAGCTGCTAAAAGTATTGTCGCGTTCGGATTTTGACGGAGGTTTGGCTGCCGGGCCTGAAGCGGGAAAAAAAGGGGGCGAAGGTCTGAAAAATTCTGCCTTTTGCCTTCGGTTATCGGTTTTGGGCGGCGGCGGCGCGGGGGCGGGCGGGGGATTTGCCCGCCAGGGACCGAAGACGTCCGAGCGTTGCGGCCAGCATCCCTTCCGGGGTGAGTCCGTGCGGTTTTCGTAAAGTGGTCACGTCGGAACCGTGTTCCACAAAGGCATCCGGCCAGCCAAACCGTTCAACCGGGATTGAGATTTTTTCCTCCTGCAGGGCCTCCAGCACCGCGCTGCCAAAACCGCCGGCCAACACATGGTCCTCCAGCGTGACCAGCAACCGGTGGCTTCGCGCGTGCCGCCGCAGCAAGTCCCGGTCAAGCGGCTTCACGAACCGGGCGTTGACCACGGTGGCGGTCCACCCGGTCTCCTCCGCGACGCGGTCGGCGAGGCCCAGGGCGTCCTGGACCATCGGACCGAGCGCCCAGATGGCCAGATCGTTTCCTTCGCGGACGGTTTCCGCTTTGCCGATTTCCAGCGTTTCGGGGTTTTCCGGAATGGGCACGCCCTCGCCGGCTCCCCGCGGGTAGCGGATGAAGGTGGGGGCGGGGGTGCGTAGGCAGGTGTGCAACATGTTCACGAGTTCGGCCTCGTTGGCCGGTTGCATGAGAATGGCGTTGGGGACGCAGCGGAAAAGGGCGATGTCGAACAGGCCGTGGTGGGTCGGCCCGTCGTTGGGGGAGACCCCCGCGCGGTCCATGGCAAAGGTCACCGGCAAATTTTGCAGGCAGATGTCATGGATGACCGGGTCGACGCTGCGTTGGAGAAACGTGCTGTAAATGGCGCAGACCGCATGGAAACCCCGCGTGGCCAGGCCGCCGGCGAAGAGCACGGCGTGTTCCTCGGCGATGCCGACGTCGAAAAACTGGGACGGCACCTCCTGGGCGAGCTTCGACAAACCGGTGCCGCTCGGCATGGCGGCGGTGATCCCGACCACTTTCGGGTCGCGGGTGGCGAAACCGACCATGGCGTCCCCGAACACATCCTGATAGTTGGGAGCCGACGGTTTGCCGCCGGAGGATTTGTTTTTGCCGGTGGCCAGATCGAACGGGCTTGTGCCGTGGAATTTTTCCGGATGTTTGAGGGCGACATCGTAGCCCTTGCCCTTGGTGGTGATGACGTGCAGGAAAATCGGCTGGTCCGCCCGTTTGGCGAATTCCAGATTTTTGTGCAGGAGACCGAGATCGTGCCCGTCGATCGGCCCGAGATAGCGCACCCCGTATTTTTCGAAAAGGCTGTCCGGCGCGACCATGGCCTTGGCGCTGTGTTTGGCCTTGGAGCCCATGCGGAGGAGCGAGTCGCCGCCGGGAACTTTGTGCAAAAACGATTCCAAATCGTCGTGCAGGCGGTTGTAGAGCGGGTTGGTGATCAGCTCGGTGAGGTATTGGGGCAGGGCGCCGACGTTGCGGGCGATGGACCATTCATTGTCGTTGAGGACCACGATGAGGCGTTTGGTCGAGCTGGCGAGATTGTTCAGGGCCTCCATGGTGATGCCGCAGGTGAGGGCCGCGTCGCCGATCACCGCTACCACGTGTTCGTCTCCGCCGAGCAAATCGCGGGCGCTGGCCATGCCGAGGGCGGCGGAGAGGGCGGTGCCGGCGTGCCCGGCGCCCCAACTGTCGTGGGGGCTTTCCGACCGGCACAAAAAACCGCTCAGACCTCCGGTTTTGCGGATGCTGGCAAAGCCCGCGCCCTGGCGTCCGGTCAGCAACTTGTGCACATACCCCTGATGGGAAACGTCGAAAACAAATTGGTCGCGCGGGGTGGAAAACACCCGGTGCAGGGCGATGGTCAGCTCGACCACCCCGAGGTTGGGACCCACATGGCCGCCATTGACCGAGGTGACGTCGAGAATGGTCTCGCGGATTTCGCTCGCCAGTTGAGGGAGTTGTTCGGGTTTGAGCTGTTTGAGGTCTTCGGGTGAGCGGATGCCGGGAAGAAAGGGGCCTGAAGGCGTGGGTGAAATGGTGGACATGGAATGGTGAAAATTTTTCCGAGAAGCGGAGAGCCGGTGGCGGACTAGTCGGTGGTGATGGACTCGAACGGCTCCAGGGATTCGGTTTTTCCGGCCTGTTTCAGTTGCTCGATTTTCAGCTCGGCGTCCTGGAGGCGTTTGCCGCAGGCGCGGAGCAGCGCGTTGCCTTCCTCATACTTGGCCAGCAGGTCGGCCAACGGAACCTCTCCCTCTTCAAGGGACTCGACAATGGCTTCGAGCCGTTCGAGGGACTCTTCAAAGGGGATGTCATCCGTGACTGGTTCCTTTTTGTTGCGCACTCCAAAGAAGATGCGGCCCGATGGGTGAATTTCAAACACTCTTTTCAACCAAAGGGGTATGGGGGGTGGGGCAAAGGAAGAGGGGGCGGCGCCAAAACCGCCTTTTCCGTTGCAACGGCGGCTTTTCGCGCAATAGTTGGCCGTCATGGTTTTTTCCCTATTCGTATCACATCCGGTATGAGGACTCCGGCGAGATCAGATTTGTTTTCCCATTATTCCCTGGACGGTTTTTACGATGAGATGTTTGCCGCCCCGGGGGATCCCCGCCCGCATTACCGGAAACTGCACTCCCGTTTGGAGACCATGGATTCCCTTACCCTGGCCGAAAAACAAACTCTGGCGGATCAGGCGTTTTTGCGGAGGGGGGTGACCTTCACCGTTTATGAGCAGGGGGAGGGAACGGAGCGGATTTTTCCGTTTGATTCGCTGCCACGCATCATTCCCGCCGAAGAGTGGGCGCGCTTGGAAACCGGTCTGGCCCAGCGGATGGAGGCGTTGAACCTGTTTTTGGCCGATATTTACGGGGAACAGCGGATCGTCAAGGAGGGGGTGGTGCCGGCCGAAGTGATCCGCACCTCCAAACATTTCCGTCCCGAAATGATGGGGGTGAAGCTTCCGCGCGGCCTCCATGTTCACATCAACGGGTGCGACCTGATCCGCGACGGAGAGGGAAATTACCGCGTGTTGGAAGACAACCTGCGGTGTCCCTCCGGGGTATCCTACGTGCTGGAGAACCGGCAGACCCTGAAACGGGTGTTTCCCAATCTGATCCGCGACTACAACGTCCGCTCCATTGAGCAATATTGTCAGGACTTGTTGAATACCCTGCTGCACTTGGCGCCCGAGCACGTGCCCGAGCCCACGGTGGTGTTGCTCACCCCGGGCATATACAATTCGGCCTACTTCGAGCACGTCTTCCTGGCCCGGCAGATGGGGATCGAGATTGTGCAGGGGTCGGATCTGACCGTGCGCGACGACCGCGTTTTCATGAGAACCACCCGCGGTCTGGCCCAGGTGCATGTGATTTACCGCCGCATCGACGATGATTTTCTCGACCCGGAGGTGTTCCGCAAGGATTCCCTGCTGGGGGTGCCCGGTTTGTTTGAAGCCTGCCGCAAGGGCAACGCCGCCCTTTGCAATCCGATCGGCACCGGGGTGGCCGATGACAAGGCGGTCTATGCGTATGTGCCGGCCATCATTAAATTTTACCTCGATCAGGAACCGCTGATCTCCAACGTGGAGACCTACCTTTCCTCCGAACCGAAACAAATGGCGCTCATCATGGAACGCCTGCCGGAACTGGTGGTGAAAAGCGTCAACGAGGCCGGCGGCTATGGTATGCTGGTCGGTCCCCACGCCGCCAAGGCCGAAATCGAAGTCTTCCGGGAAAAAATCAAAGCCAATCCCCGCAATTTCATCGCCCAGCCGACCATTCAGCTATCGCGTTGTCCGACGGTGTGCGGCGACCGCATCGAAGGCCGCCATGTGGATTTCCGCCCGTATGTGCTCAACGGCGAATCGGTGCGCATCATGCCCGGCGGGTTGACGCGGGTCGCCTTGCGAAAGGGGTCCCTGGTGGTCAACTCCAGCCAGGGTGGGGGAAGCAAAGACACCTGGGTTCTCGGGAAAACGACCGCGGACTCCGAATCCATCAGCGAAAACCGCATTATTCTTTAAAACCATGCTAAGCCGCGTCGCCGATCACATTTACTGGCTGGCCCGTTATCTGGAGCGGGCCGATTACACCGCCCGGGTGCTGGATGTGAATTCCCAGATGGTGCTCGACATGAGCGGCTACCTGGAGGCCGACGCGGCCGAGGCCTGGTTGCCGATTATCGAGGTTTCCGGCGGCCGGGAATCTTTCTTGCGGATTTACAAAGACGTGAACGAGAGCAATTCCACTCAGTTCATGCTTTTCGACAGCGACAACCCGGACTCCATCCGCCAGTCCATCGCCTCCGCCCGCGAAAACGCCCGCGCCGTGCGCGACCAGATCTCCTCGGAGATGTGGGAACAAATCAACCGCTTCCACCTGCGGTTGAAAGGGGACACTTACGAAAGTTTTTTGCGCATCGGGCCGAGCGAATACCTCAACCGGGTGAAGTCCTCCATTCACCTGTTCTACGGAATCGCCGATTCCATGATGCCGCGTTCCCAGGGGTGGGAATTTTTCAATCTCGGCCGGTTTTTGGAACGGGCCAACAACCTTTCCCGGCTGATCGATGTGAAATGCATCTCCCTGCTGCCGGCCGGAAAACCCGAGGGCTCTGCCGTCGATTTGATCCAGTGGGCCGCCCTGCTGCGTTCCTGCTGGGCCTTCGAGGCCTTCCGCAAAAACCGGCAGGGCCGCATCACCGGCAAACGTGTATTGGACTACCTGATACTCGATGAATTTTTCCCGAAAAGCATCCGCTTCAGTGTAACGGAGGCCGAGTCGGCGCTGCGGCAAATCTCGGATTCCCACGACCACCATTTCAAAGACCCGGCCGGGCGGGCGCTCGGGCGCTTGCGGGCCGAATTGGACTATGCGGAGATCAACGATTTGATCGAGACCGACATTCACGCCTTTTTGCTGAGACTGCAAAGCGACATTGCCAACATCAGTTCCCTGATCGACCACACCTTCATCTCCTACCCGGTCGAAGAAGCCCGCATGGCCTGAATCCGTGGCATCCGGCCTTGCCGGATGAGTTTGGTTTTGCTTCCGGACGTGGCATCCGGCCTTGCCGGATGAACTTTGCCAGATGAACCTTATCCGATGACCATTTCGATTCCCCCCCCAACTCACCGGATGATTTCCAAAAACTTCAAGTGCCGCTCGTATTGGTCGAGCACGTCGTGGATCAATTCCTCCCGCGACCAACCCATGACATCGTACCCTTGGCCGCCCTCCTTGAGGTAGATTTCGGCCCGGTGGTATTTCAAGGTGTCCTGGCGCACCCGGCGGGTGTCACGCATGCTGAAGGCGGGCGGTTCGTAAGGACGGGGCCGCACGCTGTAGTAAAAACCGACTTCCGAACCGTGGCGCACCTCGATCCACCGCCGTCCATCTTCGCCTTGGCCGAGAAACGTTTCCAGATTTTGCCGTTCCAATTCAGCCGCCACCTCCCGCAGCGCCGCCTCGACCGTTTTTTCCAGATAGGCCCGCACTTCGGCCAGAGAGGGATGGTGGGCGATCATGCGGATGCGTTTCTTCCAGGAAATGTCGGCGCTGCCGGCCGCGGTTTGCAAAAACGGACGACCGCCTCCGGCGAGGGCGTTTCGTTTGGCCGCCTCCACCCGCAGGGCGCTGAGCAGTCCCCAGCACATGAACACCATGATGATGGCGAAGGGGAGGGCGCTGGCGATGGTGGCCGCCTGCAAGGCGCCGAGCCCGCCGGCCAGCAGCAGCACCGCGGCCACGATGCCTTCGGTGACCGCCCAGAAAATCCGTTGCCACACGGGAGACTCCTCATTGCCACCCGAGGTCAGCATGTCCACCACCAGCGATCCGGAGTCGGAGGAGGTGACAAAAAAGGTGATGACCAGCAGGGTGGCCACCATCGACATCAGACCTGAAAACGGCAAATGCTCAAAAAACTGAAACAAAGCCACCGACGTGTCTTCCGCCACCGCGTCGGCCAGGCCCCCGATGCCTTGGATCATAACCATGTGCAGGGCGGTGTCTCCGAAAAAGGTCATCCACATGAAGGTGAACCCGACCGGCACGAAAAGCACGCCCACCACGAACTCCCGGATGGTGCGGCCGCGCGAGACCCGCGCGATGAACATGCCGACAAACGGTGACCACGCGATCCACCACCCCCAGTAAAACAACGTCCACCCACCGATCCAGGTGGTCGGCTCATAGGCGTGGAGATTGAAGGTGCTGGCGACGATTCCGGAAAGATAGGCCCCGGTGTTTTGTACCAACGTTTGCAGCAGAAACAAAGTCGGCCCGGCGATCAGTACAAAAAGAAGGAGAAACACCGCGAGGACAATGTTGAGTTCCGAAATGCGCCGGATGCCGGCATCCAGGCCCAGCACCACTGACAGAGTGGCCACCGCGGTGATGGCGGCGATCAGAAGGACCTGCACGTTTTCCGACACCGGGACATCAAAGAGATAATGCAGCCCCGAATTGACTTGAATGACGCCAAAACCCAGGGACGTGGCCACCCCGAAGATGGTGCCGAAAACCGCGAAGATATCGACCGCGTGCCCGATCGGTCCGTAAATGCGTTTCCCGATCAGGGGGAAGAGCGCCGAGCGAATGGTCAGCGGCAGGCCGTGCCGGAACGAAAAATAGGCGAGGGAGAGGGCCACCACCGCGTAAATTCCCCAGGCGTGAATGCCCCAGTGAAAAAACGTGATGCGCATGGCCTGCCGGGCGGCCTCCACCGTTTCTCCATCCCCCACCGGCGGCGAGACGTAGTGCATGACCGGTTCGGCCACGCCGAAAAACATCAAGCCGATGCCCATGCCGGCGGAAAAGAGCATGGCGAACCAGGAGAGGTAACTGTAATCCGGCTCGCTGTGATCCGGGCCGAGTTTAACCAGACCGTGGCTGGAGAGCGCCAGGTAAATCACAAAAACCAAAAAGGCGGCCACCACCATCACGTAGAACCAGCCTGCCGTCTCGGTAACGGTCGCCTGGGCGTTGCGGAAAAGCGCGTCCGCCGCTTCCGGCGCGATGATGGCGAAGAGCACGAAGAAAAACGTCAGCAAAGCCGCTCCGGTGAATACCGGGGGATTGATGCGTATCCATGGTTTGGAGGCGGTCTGCCCGGGCGGTTGGTCTTTCATGTTGGTGGTCGGAAACGGTTCAGCTGTTGCGCCGGATTGTCGGCGGTTAAAAAAGCGTTTGAGCGAGTGAATCTCGCCGGGCTTCGAGGGTTGGACAGGTTGTCCCCGGGCTTTCGACGCTGGCAAGGGAAAAAACAATATTCGGCCAGCGCCGGCGCATCCCGATCTTGTCATGGTGAGCGTTGTGCATTCGGGAGCGGAAAGCTTTCGATGGCGTGAGAATGGGATTTGTAAGCGGCGACATATGGATGGAAGGGGTGTAAGAGCGCCCAGGTTCACCGGGCGGCATGCGGTTGTAGGCGTTTACTCCGGGGACTCGCTTCGCCGCCTGAAGGCTGGCGCTCCCTGGAGACTTCAGGTAATGCCGCCAAGAGCTTGCGCGCATTTTGATGGCTGAAAATAGGCTGGAAAGGGATGGAGGCGGTCGTTTTTATGCAGAATCCATGCGAAACGTTTTCCTCTTACCCTTGGTGTTGCTATTTCCGTCTTGGCTTGGAGCCGATCTGTGGAGTCCGGTGGATTCGCCCACCGCCGAAGCGTTGCAAAAAATTGTCCATGTGAACGGACGTTTCGTCACGCTGACCGCCCCGGGCGCGGAAAACCCGGGGGTGTTTCATTCCGTGGACGGAGAAAATTGGGCCGTCGCCTCCTTGCCGGAGCACTTCTCGCCGGAAGGGCTGGCGGCGGGGGAAGAGACTGGCCTGCTTTTCGGAAGCCTCGGGGGAACGTCGGCGGTTTTG
>PXDN01000125.1 GCA_003566375.1 Opitutia bacterium | reverse complement strand
TCACTTGGTTGGTGCGCTCGTCGGCGAAAACCTGCGTGCCCGCGCCGAGCGATTGCCCCGCCGGAGTGCCGGTCAGCCCCTGAATGCGGGCGACCACGTCGTTGGCGCGCGCGTGCTCCAACTTGTAAAATTTCGGCTCCAGCGCGGGGGAGAAAGGCCGGTCCATCCGTTCGATGATGTCTTCCATCGCCTGCAGGTTGCTGATCGTGTCGGTGATCAACATCGCGTTGGCCTTGGGAAACTGGATGATGGTGCCGCCGTTGGGCGTGGAAAGCTGCGCCAATTGCGGTTGCACCTCCTCGAGGCGCAGGAAGCTCAGCGGAATCATCCGGCTGACGAAATGCCCGCTCGACGGCAGGGTGGATGCCGGCACGGTGATGAACTCCGGGGCTTCCTGCCGCACCCGCTGGAGAGGCACCACCCGGATAAACTTGTCCCCCATCGGGGTGATCCCGATGCCGTTGATGCTGAGCAAACTCGTGATGGCGAGGATCGCTTCGTCCCGCGTCAGCGGCTGCTGGCTGTTAAAGGTGATGGTGACGCCGGGCAGGGCCTGCGGGCGGATGATGCTCTTCTGTTTCAACCGCTCCAACAGGGAAAGCACTTGGTCGAGTGACTCGTCGCGGAAGACGATCCGGTCCACCATGTCCGCCCCCTCTTCCTGAGCGGAAAGGGCGGGAGGGTTGAAGGCGGCGGCGATGGCGA
This sequence comes from Opitutia bacterium, assembly GCA_003566375.1. Taxonomy (GTDB): domain Bacteria; phylum Verrucomicrobiota; class Verrucomicrobiia; order Opitutales; family T3Sed10-336; genus T3Sed10-336. Next base: position 2,269 of record PXDN01000125.1, on the reverse strand, counting down.
GACCCGCCGCGAGCGGAAGGAGGCCCTTTCGCCACCGGTGAAGAACCGGCCGGAAGCCGAATAATGTGGAAATAAGCTGAAACATGATGGTCTGAAACGAAAACACCGGTTACGGTTGGCTGGTTGCGGATTGCATCAATTGGCCGCCGGGCGGCGCTCGACGGCGGAAATCCGGTAGCGCGCCCCGTGAATGGTTGGATTGCGGTTGTCGGGGGAGATGATGATCTCCTCCACTCCCAAATACGGCGCGCGGGCCTGCAACGCCTGGGTAAAACGAATCAGCGGTTCCATCTCGGCCCCGCTCACCTGCACCACCACGGTATTGTAGGTCAAAGCCTCCCCGGCTTCCTGCTGGGGACGGTCCACCGTCACCCGCAGGTTCTGATCGGCGGCGATGCGGTTGATTTCGGCATTGAGCCGGGTGCCGCTCAAGGTTTGGGCGGGATCGAGGTTGCTAATGCTGGCCTCCACCCGGTCGCGGATGGAAGCCTCGTTATCGAGCCACACCTGCTGGGCCTCGACTTGGCGGACGATGGAGGCCCGCCGCTGGTTGAAGTCCCGCAGGCGGTCGGAAGCGAGGGTCACCCAAATCAACAAGCCCACGAAGATCATGGCCAGGACGAGGACTTTCTCGCGATAAGTTCGGTTGAGAAACAAATACTTCATGGCACCGCCTCCCCGTCCTCATTTTGCACCGGTTCAGGGGGGACTTCATCATCCAAGACTTCCTCCTCCGGAGGTGGTGGCGGTGCCCGACGCAAGGAACTTGGCGACAGGGTGCCCTCCTCAAAACGAAGTTGCACTTGGAAAGTGGTGCGCCCGTCCACCGTGCGCGGAGTTATCGGATTCGGGCTGACCTCGGTGATCGCCTCGGAGCGGCGCAGGGCGGCCTCGAAGCGTTCCGCGTCCTGCGGGTTGCGGGTTTGCGCGTCGAGTTCGATAGTGTTGCCCCGCACGGCCGCCGCGCGGGTGAAGTGAATGCTGCGCGGCCGGATTTGGTTGATGTGGCTGAGCATTTCAAATGGCAACAGGCGGGTGCCGCTCAGTTCCTCCAAACGGGTGGCCAACTCCAGTTCCTGCTCGATGCGGGCGACCCGGTCGACCAGAGCGTCGATCCGCTCCTGCCGGGCTTCCAACTGGCGGCCTCCGAAATGCAGGCCGATTTCCATAACGCCCATCGCCAGGAGGCCGAACAAGAGCAGCAGCAGGAGATTCCACATCCAGCGGTTTTGGCGCTCGTTCTTGCGCCTGAAAAACAGGAACGCTTTGTCGCGAACATCCAGATCCAACGGATCGACTCCCGCCAGCTCCACTTCTTCCGGTTGGCCGCCGGCCGCTCCGGCGGGAAAGTAAAAATGCGCGCCTTTTTTCCCCAAGCGTCCACCGGACGGCTGACCCAACTCCCGAACCGCAATCCCTCCGTCGGCTGCGCCGAGTTTTTCCAGCAACCGGCGGCGCGCTTCCCCCGGGTTCGCCTCGTCCGGATGCAAGGGGCGGCTGACGATTTTATCCGGCGCGTCCGACCCTTTCTTCCAGAGAATGCCGGTCATTTCGGTGTCGCCGGTCAGCAGCACCACCCCGTCCCCGTCGGGTTTGCGGGCAAACGCGGCGGCAAAGGCGGGCACCACCAAATGCGCCCCGTCCCAAACGGGCCCGGTGTGGGCGGCGAGTTTTTTGCGGTAAGCCGCGTAGAGGAAAAGGGATTGGGCTCCCTCGGGCAAGTAATGCCCGTAAAAGAGCTGGTTGACCGGAAACGGCGCAATCTGCTCAAGGGTGATTTCGACAAATGATTCCAACTCGTCCGGTTTCATGCCGGGCGGCAGGGGAACGGACCGCGCGAAAAACACGTGCCCGGGAAGGAGGAGAACCTCCCGCGCGGATGCGGTTTCGGCGTGCGTTTCGACCTTGGTGTCCTGAACTTGGGCTGGCATTAGCTGGAGAGACGGCGGTCACGCGGACGGATTGGCTCCCTCCCCGGGTTCAAACGCGGTGTCCCGACGCTCCCCGCGCGGGGCGGAACGGCCGCGAATGCGCCTGCGGGCTTCATCTCCAAGAAAAAATTTGGGCATGTCAAGATCACGGGCATGGTTACGGATAAAATCAAAGGACCGATTCGTTTTCCCGAATCTCCAAAAAGGCAAACGGATAGTTCAAGTCCCCGCCTTGGTCGGCGGCGGGGGCGGCGGGTTGTTGCGGGCGAATCTGCCGCCGGTCCGCGCCGCGGCGGGTGCGGCGGTCCCCCTGCGGCTGGGAAGCTGCGGGCTGGGCG
>PXDN01000229.1 GCA_003566375.1 Opitutia bacterium | reverse complement strand
GTTATTGAGGCCAACTTTAATTTGGTGTTAGCTACCGACGGAGATGGTAATGAAATAGATCCTACTACTGTCAATCAGCCGGAAGTTGATATCTTTTTGCAACGCACCGATAGTGATGAAGAGTTGCGGTTATCGAGTTGGTCACAAACACCAACAGTTCAAGAAAGTTTTCGTCTTGAAACAATAAATACTACTTCTTGTGACCCCAGCTACCAAATAGAACGCGACGGTGAGCTTGTTCAGACCGTCAATCGATCGAGTGGCACTTGGACAAATGCGAGTTTTACTGATCCAGGGGAGTATACAGTTTCCATATCTTGCCATCGTGACATCACTGGAGGACCGCGGCTTTCTGCTACAGCCAGTCGAACCTTTGAGGTTTTACCGGCTGATCCACTTGAAGAGATTGTCACATCTCTAGAGCTGGTTAGTACTATAAGCGAGAATATAAGAACAACAGCTACACTATGCTGGACTTCTGGTATGCAATATCCGGACGGGTACACCTGCGCTGATTATGTTAACGAATACGTTTCTTGGATTGACGAGGGTAATACACCTGCTACATTTAGTCCAAGCCAGCTCCCCACTCCACAACCGGACGCCCGAGCAGAATACTGTAGATTTGATGTCAGCTCTTCAGGCCGAGAAGTCCTTGGTCCAGTTGAGTTAGGTCTTCATAGTTCTGTCACTAATAGTGCATCGCATGGTTACCATGGAAGCGAGCCACATTTTCCAGCCTGGCAATCGGTGACGTTTAGTAATACCGGAGATACCATCAACATCACAATGGTATGTTATCGCGATGTTGATGATACTGAATCAGTGCCGCGAACAGTGTCATTTGAATTACCTGCTCCCGAGGGCGATGGTGGGGACAGTGATGTGCTGTCAGAACCGTCTACTGAAATTAGTGTTCTAGACACAGAACCACCCCATCAGTCAGTCTCAGAAGTGCAACTCGACCGCTTCTATGATGTTGATTCTTATACTTCTGGAGCTGTCGATGTCTTGGTGGAGTATAGTAGCCCCGCAAGTACTCGTTGCTATCTTCTTGAAGAAGAAGTGCCGGGCGGTACCATCCAATCGTTTGGCGATCTCAGTCGTACCGTCGACACAATACCAAGAACACTCAGTCAAGAGGGAACATATACCTATCGAGTGCAGTGTGGGCGTGAGTTAGATGGCTTTGTTGAGCCGGTGCTTTCTCCGGTTGCGTCAGTTTCAGTCGAAGTGCTTCCGGCTGACCCTTTACCAGAGCCGACTGCTAATATTAGTCATGTTAAATTGTCAAGTGATCCCGATGCGCCTGAGTCACTCTTTAGGATCGATTGGGAATCTGAATATACAACAGAGTGTTTCTTTTCGGGTGAGACAAGCGAAGGGGTATCTATTTCGATGCAAGGACTTGCTGGTCCACAGCCCACTTCTGGTTCTCAAACATTAACCTTTAGTAATATAGGCGAAACGTACACCATAACAATGAACTGTTCTCGACCGCAACTCGATGGAGAAGTGGCGACAGATAGTACAGACTTGGTCACTATCACCTCTTCGGTGTTTGAGGAACAGCCAACAGCGTCGGTACAAGTACTAGATTTCGTTACCGGAAATTCAGTGTCAGAGCTCCAGATAGATTCACTTTTCGGTGTAGTGACAGGAAGTATTGCGTATGAAAGCACCAATGCAGAAAGATGTTTTGTGCTCAATGAGTATAGGAACGGTTTACTTGTTGGACCATTTGCTACCACCCCTACTGTTTCAGGGAGCGGAACCACTCTGCGTGACTACGGAACACCAGGAATGTACGAGTATGAGGTACAGTGCGGGCGCGAACTCTTCGGAGGTGTAGAGAGCTTGTTTCTTTCTGAGATAGCAACGACTTCAGTGAACATTTTAGCCCCGGAGCCGATTGATGACCCACTGGTTGGTTTAGATGTTGTTCTTTCCCAAGACGAGGATACACCTATCCATATCACCGAAGACACAAACGTTGTTACATTGTATTGGTGGAGTGAAAATACGACACACTGTAGTTTTAGTGCGGAGGATGGTGACGGTAACAACGTCAATCTTAATCCACTACCCGATAGCGACAGTTTGGCTGCAACATCAGGTACGGCCCAGGTTGTGTTCAATAATGATGGTAGATTAATTCGTGTTACAGTGACATGTTCTCGACCAGCTGGCGATGCTAGCGCCGCTGTTTCTAGAGAATTTAGTTTGCCATTATCTCTTACTTTTGTACCGGATGAGGATGGTGATGTTTTGATTGGTGCGACGGATGAAACAAGTGTTGTGATCACCTCGGGTGATTGTATCAACCCAGATACAGGTAATCCTATATTGATAGGTGAAGGTGCGACACCACAGTATCAGTATGGATACTATGTTGATACTGATGATTACTGTAGACGATTCTTGCCAGACATTAGAGCCACAGCTGTCACATTTAATCCAAATGACCAATGGCAACTGTCTTGGGAAGATGATGAGATACAGTTCAGCGACATTCTCTTAACAGCAAGGTTTAGTAACTTTAGTGATGATGGATATCTGTTTGCTAATGAAAGTACCCAATACGAGATATTTATCGCTTATAACGCAACAAGTTCAGCGGACGCTACTTTTGTTAGTCTAGGATCAGGTCAGGTAAACGGTCCATTAATTCCTGAGGGTCAGCCGCGAATTATTGATCTTATCCTTGATGACGTACCGCTTGGAGATCATATTCTTCGTATTCGAGTAGATCGATATGGTGGAGTAGAAGACCAGAACGAATTTGTAAACCACGACTTTCTGTTTAGTACTGAGCTACCGATGCCTGTCATTGATCTCGATGTTAATCCGTCAATTGTACGATCTGGTGATCCGATGGCAGTTAGTTGGTCAGTGGATGTTGGATACCCAATGGAATGTCGCTTGGTTGGACCTGGAGTGGGTGACTCGGATGCTCCTTCAGATCCTACAGGGTGGTTTGAGGTAG
>PXDN01000346.1 GCA_003566375.1 Opitutia bacterium | reverse complement strand
GGGGACGGTCGGTGGTGTTGGGGCCGGCGCGGTGAAACGTCCAGCCCATATGGAAGCTGACTTCGCCGAGATCGTAGGGGGAGGTTTCGATGGGATAGTTCATTTGGGTAAAGGTTTTTTGCATCTCCCGCTCGCTCTCATCCCCGATCGCCAATTCGCGGCCTTTTTTGTAGCGCTGGCTGCCGACGGCGAACTGGAGCGGTCCCATTTCCATCGGCGTTTCCTGAAGGGGAATCCAGACGGTGGTTGTGTTGTCGTTGCTGACCGGCCAGTAATACTGGTCGGCGTGCCACGGGGTGTGGCCGCCGGCCGGTTCCTTGTAGAGCGCTTGGTCGTGGTAGATGCGCACGCCGCGCACTTGCATCAAGTCCGCCGCGATGCGGCCAAGGCGCTTGGCGAACGCGAAATCTTTCACCGTATCGCTGTGACGCCAAAGATTGCCGATTTGAATGAAAGCCTTCCCGTAGGTGTCGCGCTCGTCGAGCGGTTTGGGATTTTGGTTGAGTTCATGGACCACCCGGCTGACTTCGACGCCGTAATAATCAAGGGCCTCAGGCGAGAGGACGTTCTTGAGCTTGATGAAGCCCTCTTCCCGGTAGCGTTCCATCTGCTCACGGGTCAGGGAATACGGTTCGTCCAATTGTTGGCGGAGGAGTGAAGGCGCGGTTTGCATGATCTTTGTTTTCTTCAAGCGCGTCCGCTTTCGTCAAGATCGAGATGGAGTTCCTCCGCCGGGACATCGTCTTCGGCCGCCGCTTCTTCATCTTCCGGATCTTCCGGGTGCGGCGCGGAAGTGAGAACGGGGGCCTTCAGGCCGGGAAGGTATTCGGAGAATTCGGTCTCCCCGGCGGTTTGGCGGATGGCCTGCTGGACCATGCCCATCTTGGCGTCGAGGTTGTCGATCATGGAGACAAAGACCGCTTCCGGCGAAGCGGCCATGGCCGCCGCGCCCCACTCCATTTCCCCCTGATGGCTGAGGATAATGTGTTCCAACCGCTCGAGCAGGGGTTCCTCCAGTTTGGCGCGGATGCCGGCTTTGCGGGCGATGCGGTAGCCGAGGACGACGTGGCCCTGGAGGATGCCGGCGCGGCTGCGGCGGATGGCCAGGTGGCTGACGTATTCCAAGGTTTTGCCGATATCGTGCAGGAGAATCCCCGCCATGGCCAGGTCGGGATCGACCTCCCTGTAGAGCGGGAGAAGTTTTTCGCAGGCGCGGGCCATGTGCACAGTGTGTTCCAGCAGCCCGCAGCGGTAGGCGTGGTGCATGGAGAGAGCGGCGGGCGATTCCTTGAAGGCCGGGCCGATCTCGGCGAAGACGTTTTCCACCGTCGCCCGCAGGCGCGGATGGCCGATGCGCTCAATAAAGCCGTAGAGTTCGACCATCATGGAGTCGGGATCTTCGGGGGAACTTTCCACCAGCAGGGCCAGAACCTCCGGCTCGCCCAGTTCGTCCTCGGTCAGAAAAACGGCGTCCACCAGGCGCGGGGAGAGCCGGTTTTGGTAATAGTCAATTTCGCCCGAAAGGTGGACCGCTCGGCCCTCGGCTCCGTCGGCGAAGGCGTTGAAGAGCGGGTGGTCGTTGAAACAGAAACAGGAAAAAGCCCCCGTGCGGTCGCCGAACTCCACCTGCAAAAACGGGTTGCCGTTGCGGGCCTTGCGGGAGGTGAGCTTGCGCACGAGGAGCGTGCTGGCAAACCGCTCGCCGGAGCGTCGGTCGCCGGATTTGATTTCCCTGACGGTCAGGCGTTCGGCGGGTGTTTCATTCATGGGGATCAGCGTGGATTTTGACCAATTGGGTGAATTCGCGGAAGGCGGGGTGGTCCGCCCCGCCCAGGATTGAATAAAAAACCGTTTCGGAGGGAAGCGGGTGGCAGGCCGCCGCCGCGAGGTGGCTGAGGACCGCCCGCCCGTCCTCCGCGCGGCGACCGCCGACGCAATCGGTCAGCACGGTTACGGCGAAATCGGAGTCGGTGGCGGCGAGGGCGGTTTGGCAGACGCAGATGGAGGTTTCCAGTCCGGCGAGCACCAGGTGGTCGATGGATTCCTCCGCGAGCCAGTCCCGCAGGCCGGGGGCGTCGAGAGCGGAGAAGGCGGTTTTTGCGAAAACCGGAGCGCCCGCGCCGGCGGCTTCGGTTAATGCCGGGAGGACCGGACCGAGTTTTTCCGGCAGCTGGGCGGTGAAGGCGGCGCGCATGCCGAGAAGACCGGCCGCCCCGAGGGCGAAACGGCAGCGGCGAACCAAACGTTCCCTCCCGGGCATGGCCTTGAGAAAGGCCTCCTGCATGTCGATCACGATCAGGGCGACGGAATCCATCGGTGCGGACTTCATAATTTGGAGTATGCGGCGCGGGCGGCGACTTGCACGATTTTTCCTTCCGGCCAGACACATGCGGTAAGGCGGCCGCCGTTGACGCAGCCGGTATCCAGCCCGAGCGTCCACGGCCGCCGGTGCGCCTCGGGGCGCGGGGTGTGCCCGTAAACGACAAACGGCGGTCCCTGCCACAGGGAGGACCAGTGCGGGGAGCCGGGGCTTTCGGAGCGCTTGCGGGGCCGTCCCGCTCCATCCACGACTTGAATGCGGGTGGTGATGGAGGCCGGTTGCAGCCGCCAGGGATGGCCGGGGAGAAATCCGCCGTGGACGAAAACCATCTCTTCTGGAGGAAAATGGCAGAAGTGGCGCATTCGGTGGAGAAAGGCCCAGTCGTCGGCAGTCAGTTGGCGGAGGGTCGCGCGGTCGCCTTTTTTGGCTTGGACGCCGGGGTGCCCCATGCGGATTCGCAGGAGGCGCAATTCATGGTTGCCGAGAAGGGCGGTGGCACCGGCTTCTTCGGCCATGCGGATGACCCGGTGGCTGTCGGGGCCGTTGTTGACAAGGTCGCCGAGGAGAATCAACCGGTCGCCCGAACCGGGATTCAGCAAGTTGAGAAGTTCCTCGAATTCGAGATGGCAGCCGTGGATGTCGCCCACCGCGATAAGGCGGCCGGCGGGCT
>PXDN01000144.1 GCA_003566375.1 Opitutia bacterium | reverse complement strand
TGAATTAGAGCAAAGCGGTTCCGTCACGCAACCGGAAATTTCCGGTTTTCGGAAAAATCCCCATCTCAAGCAGTCATCTTTGCGTCATGGCGCCTTGAGCAAAGCGGGGGTGGGATTTTTTGGGCTTATCTCCGCAACGGGCATCCGGGCCGCCACGCGCGGCACAAGGAGCGGCAGGCTTCAGCCGCCGAATCAATCAACCGAACGGCCGAGACGCCCACCTTCCCGGCGTGGCAGGGAACAGTTCATGCCGTAATTCTTCAATTTTCATTGGACTCCATCCCGCCTGTTCAGGCTTGGAAATATGGCGATGTTTCCGTTCTATCATGCGATGTCTGAGACGGCTAAAAACATGGTTGGGTTGGAATTCTCCGACGATCAAAGGGACAAATTCAGATATGGGGAATTGGCGGAGGAATGGTTTACACGCTTTCCTCAAATATTCGACGAAGATGACTTAAGGTTGGCCAAGAGTCAGCCGTTGAACCACTTTTGTGAATGGCTTTCAGCTGTTGTCATTTTTGAAACCACGGGTTGGCTCAGCTTGATCGAAAAATATCAGTTCAGGAACCACCAAAGAAAACAGAAGATTTTGAATTCGTTGATAACGAAGGAGGAGCGGGAAGTATTCGACTCAATCGGAGCCCAGCTTCCGGATCTCTTGATTTACAAAAGTGACTTTTCGAGGTGGGAATTCCGGGAGGTGAAAGGGCCGGGTGATGTTTTGCGACCGGAACAAATCATCCAGTTTGAGCGGCTGGAGTCGCGCTTGGGCCAGCAAGTGAAATATATTCGCCTGACGATGATGAATTTGTGATCTAGGTTGCGTCGTTGAATATTGATTACGAATGGCTTGGAAAACCGAAACTAACGGAGAGGTGCGTCTCTAATGCCGTTTGGCATCCATTCGTGCTTCCTTCCCATTGATCTCCCGTGCTTCCGCCCGCATCGGTTGTTGCATTGATGGGAGGCTTTTGGGTAGTTTGGCGGTTTCAGCATCAACCGAAGGCGGTGTGGAACCGCCGTTTGCCATGGATATTGTCACCTCGATTCAAGACATGAAAACGCGCTCCGCGGGGCTTCGCTCCGGGGAGCGGTCCATCGCGCTGGTTCCGACCATGGGGTTTCTTCACGAGGGTCACCTCAGCTTGATCGAAACCGCCAAGGGGTTGGCCGATTGCGTGGTGGTTTCCATTTTTGTCAACCCGACCCAATTCGCCCCGAGCGAGGATTTTACCTCTTACCCGAGGGACAGGGAACGGGACGAGGCCTTGTGCCGCGAGGCGGGCGTGGAGATCGTTTTTCACCCGGAGGCGGAGGAGATGTATCCGCGCAACTACTCCACCTACGTCTCCGAGGAGACGCTGTCGAAAACCTTGTGCGGGGTGTCCCGGCCCCACCACTTCCGGGGGGTGACCACGGTGGTGGCGAAGTTGTTTAACATCGTGCGTCCCAAGGTGGCGGTGTTTGGCCAGAAGGACGCGCAGCAGGCCGCGGTTCTCCGCAAGATGGCCGCCGATCTGCATATGGACGTGGAAATCGCGGTGGCCCCCACGGTGCGGGAAAAGGACGGGTTGGCCATGAGTTCGCGCAACACCTACCTCTCCACCGGGCAGCGGGAGGAGGCGGCCATCATCCCGCGGGCTCTGGAGACCGCCCGGTCGATGGTCGAGGGGGGGATGCGCAGCACCGACCGCGTGATGGCCGAAGTCACCCACCTGCTGGCCACCAAGCGCCGCGTGCGGGTGATTTACGTCGCCATCGTGGACCGCGACACCATGGAGGCGATGCGGGAGGTGGTGCCGGGGCGGTCCCTGCTGGCGGTGGCCGCCTGGGTCGATGAGGTGCGCCTGATTGACAACCTTCTCTTTTAACCCGGTTTCGCATGACCAAACATTTTGACGTGCTCGTGGTGGGCAGCGGCATTGCGGGGCTCTGGTTTGCCCTGAAGATGGCCGACCAAAAAAAACGCGTGGCCATCATCACCAAGAAAACCCGCGCCGAATCCAACACCAACTACGCCCAGGGGGGGATCGCCTGCGTCACTTCGGGCATGGATGATTTCGAGAGCCACCTGCGCGACACCATGGAGGCGGGAGACGGGCTTTGCAACGAGGCGGTGGTGCGCGAGATCGTGCGGGACGGCCCCCCCCGCATTGCGGAGCTGATCGATCTCGGGCTCCAGTTTTCCACCACGGAAACGGGCGATTATGACCTCGGTCAGGAAGGCGGTCATTCGCGCCGCCGCATCCTGCATGTGAAAGACATGACCGGGAAGGCGATCGAGACCGCCCTGCTCAATGCCATCAACCGCTCCGACCGCATTGAGGTTTTCGAGCACGCCTTCGCCATCGACCTGATCACCACCGACAAAATCGCCCGCCGCGCGGACCGGCCGCCGCCATCGCCGAACCGGATCGCCGGCCTCTACGTCCTCGACGTGCTGACCAACGCGGTGATGACCTTCGCCGCTCCCGTGGTGATGCTCGCCACCGGCGGCATCGGCCAGGTTTACCGGTTCACCACCAACCCCGACATCGCCACCGGCGACGGAGTGGCCATGGCCTACCGGGCCGGAGTGCCGATTGATAACATGGAGTTCATCCAGTTTCACCCCACCACTCTTTACACGTTGAACAACGAGCGGTTTCTCATCAGCGAGGCGGTGCGCGGGGAGGGGGCCGTGTTGCGGAATTTTGCCGGGGAAACCTTCATGGCCGCCCACCATCCCCGCGCCGACCTGGCTCCGCGCGACGTGGTGGCGCGGGCCATCGACACCGAAATGAAACAGTCCGGGACACCCCATGTATGGCTCGATATCCGCCACCATCCCGAGGATTACCTGCGTTCCCGGTTCCCCACCATTTTTGAAACCTGCGAGCGCGTTCTCGGCCTGAACCTTGCCCGCGACCTGATTCCGGTTGTGCCGGCCGCGCACTATTCCTGCGGCGGGGTCTCGACCAATTTGAGCGCCGAGACCCGCCTGCCGGGCCTGTATGCCTGCGGCGAAGTGGCCTGCACCGGTTTGCACGGCGCCAACCGCCTGGCCAGCAATTCCCTGCTGGAGGCGCTGGTGTTGGCCCACCGGGGCGCGGCCTCGGCCGGGGAGTATTTGGACTATCGCCCGGACGCGGGCGCGGATGATTTGCCGGAGTGGGTCGATCTCGGCGGCAACGACCCCGACGAACAGGTGGTCATCTCCCACAACTGGGACGAGTTGCGCCTCGCCATGTGGGACTACGTCGGCATCGTCCGCACCACCAAGCGCCTGGAACGCGCCCGCACCCGCGTCCGTAACTTGGCGCGGGAGGTGCAGGAGTATTACTGGAATTTTTCGGTGAAGCCGAAATTGCTCGAGTTGCGCAACCTGATCCAAGTCGCCGACCTGATCATCGAGTGCGCCTTGCAGCGGAAGGAGAGCCGGGGGTTGCACGAGACCATGGATTATCCGGACAAGTTGCCGGTGGCGGAAAACAGCCGGGTGACGGCCCCCGCCGCTCAGGAAAAACCGGGATGGGGCAATGGTTCCGCCCGATAACGCCGCCCGCCTCACCGTGCGGCCGGAAGAGGCGGGCGCGCGGGCCGACAAGTGGTTGGCCGCCCGCTTGGAAGGGCTCAGCCGGGTGGCGGTGCAGCGGGCGTTCGAAGCCGGACTGGTCCGCCGGGGGGAGCGGGTGTTGACCAAAAGCGACCGCGTCGCCGCCGGCGAGGAGATCGACTACGCGACGCCGGAAGTCCGCCCCTCCGAACTCCGGGCGGTGTCCATTCCGCTCGCCATCCTTTACGAGGACCAACACCTGTTGGCCCTCAACAAAGCGCCCGGCATGGTTGTGCATCCCGGGTCGGGCACCGGTGAGGATACCTTGGTGCACGCCCTGCTCGCCCATTGCCGGGGGGAGTTGAGCGGGATCGGCGGGGTCGAGCGTCCCGGCATCGTGCATCGGTTGGACAAGGGAACCTCGGGGGTGCTGGTGGTGGCCAAAACCGACGCCGCCCACCGCGCCCTCGCCGATACGTTCGCCTCCCGCGGGGCGCGCAAGGAATATCTCGCGCTGGTCAGCGGGGTGCCGGAGCTGTTGTCCGGCTCGATCCGGGATCCCATCGGGCGCCATCCCGCGCACCGGCACAAAATGGCGGTGATGGAAAACGGCCGTGACGCCCGCACCGACTGGTTGGTGGTGGAATCCTTTGGCCGGGCGGCCTCCCTGCTGCGCTGCCGTATTCACACCGGCAGGACACACCAAATCCGGGTGCACCTCGCCTCGTGCCGCCACCCGTTGTTGGGCGACGCCGTGTACGGCTACCGGCAGCGCCCCGGATTTCCGGAGCCCCCCCGCGTCCTGTTGCACGCCGCCCTGCTGGAAGTCCCGCACCCGGCAACCGGTGCCCCGTTGCGGGTGGAGGCACCCCTTCCGGAAGATTTCACGGAAATGATGGCCGCCCTGCGCCGGGTGGCCGGTGGATAAAGAACGCCTTTTTTAGGCCGGGCGAATTCAGGATGCGGGTTCCGGTATCACGATCCATTCGATTTCCACTGTGACATCGTCTCCGGTGCGGATGGTTCCCGCCAGCGCGACCGGGGGATCAATGTTGAAATCGGACATTTTCATGGCGGTCTTGGCTTCGATTTTCAAACCGTTTTCCTCCGCCGGCGAGACGGTGAGCGGGAAGGTGATGGATTTGGTCACCCCCGCCACGGTCAGTTTGCCGACCGCTTCCAGTTTGACCGATTTTCCGTCTTCCGCGACTTCCTTCAGCGGCTTGACCGACTCCAGCTCGAACCGAATTTCCGGATGGGTTTCCACCAGGAGTTTTTCATACATGATGCCATCCATCCGACTGCTGTAGGGTCGTCCGCGGCGGAAACTGCGCAGGGAGCGGGCGGGGATTTCCAGTTCCCCCCGCACGGCCACTTCCTTGCCGGGCTCGGCCAGAGCCGCTTTGAGGGCGGCGCCGTCCACCACCGCTTTCCCCTCGATGAACCGCCCGCGCACCATCCAATCGTGCAGGGTGGAGGTTCCCTCGATTTGCACCAGACTTCGGGAGGTCGGGCACGTGACGTAGGTTTCCTTCGCGGCGGCGACCGCCCCGGAGGCTGGAAGAAGAAGGGCCAGCGCGAGTGCGGCGGCAGCTCGGCGCGGGAGGAAGGTGAATCGGTTTGTCATGGTTGGCGCGGGTTGGGCCTGGTTCAGGCGAAGGGTTCGTTGTCGTAGTCGAGAAGTTCGACGGGCTGGCCGTCGGCGGTGGTCACGGAGCGGGTTTCGGCGTCGAACACGCACAGGGTGTTCAGCCGTTCCGACATTTCCGCGAGGTGGAGCACGGTGTCGAGACGCACGGCCATTTCGGCGCCGGCGTTGGGCTCTCCGCCGTTGCGAATGCAGTTAAACCAATCGGCTTGGTGGGCGGTCACCATGTGGGCGGCGGGGATGTCCGGATAGTCCGCCGGATCAACCTCGTCGGAGAACGGTCGCTCCGGGCTGACGGTGATGCGGTTGCCCCCGATGGTCATGGTGGCGTGGTGGCCCCGCACAACTTCCGGCAAGCCTTGTTCGTTGACCGTGCTGCCGAGGAGCAGCAGAGTGAGGCCGCTCGGAAACTCCGCCAGCACCTGCGTGTTGTCGGTGATGTCGCGGTCGCCGGTTTGGATCGCCTGGGTGCCGAGGCAGGCAACCCGTCTCGGGAACTCCGGTTTGCCGGTGGCCAGCATCATGGGGCCGACCCGGTGGGGGAGCAATTCCCCGAGAATGCCGGGAGAATACGGGTAGTATTTCCGCCAGCGGAAAAACGTGTCGCCGCTGAACGGCTGATTGCCCCGCACCGGCCCGAGCCAGGCCCGCCAATCCACGCCGCCGGCGGTCAGCTCGTCGTCGATGGGAACGTTCCACTCGCCTTGGGAACCGGAATTGCGCATGTAGGAGGCCTGCGCCAACACCGGCGGGCCGATGCCGCCGCCGCGGACGATGTCGGAGGCCACTTGCCATTTCGGCAGCGAACATCCCTGCATGCCGACCTGCACCACCCGGCCGGTCCGTTTGGCGGTGTCATACACCTCGAACGATTCGCGGAGGTAGCGGGTGGTCGGTTTTTCGATGTAAACGTGTTTGCCGGCCTCCATCGCCTCGATGGCGATTTTGGCATGGGTGTGGGTGGGCGTGGCGATGAGAACCGCGTCGATGGATTTGTCATCCAGAATCCGCCGGTATTCCCGGTGGGCGGCCGACTCCGGAAGTTCCGCGCGGGCGCGGGCCTGCTCGAGGCGTTTCTCCCACAGGTCGCACACGGCGGCCACCTCCACGTTGGAGGCGGCGGCTTGGTTGCGGGCCGAGCGCAGGAGCTGCATCCCCTGGCTGCCGTGGCCAATGACGGCGAGGACGAGTTTGTCATTTGCCCCGGAGGCCGCCGCTTGCCCGGCGGCGCGGGCGGTGGTGGCCGCGGCTTGCCCGGAGGCGCTCCGGGTCATGGTAAATCCCGCCACGGCGGCTGCGGCGGCGGCGGATTGTTTCAGAAATTGGCGGCGGCCCGGGAAGGCCCCTTTGCCGGTGGTGTTTTTCATGGCTCGCTAATCATTTGGTGTTGCGGTTTCAGGAAAGGTCGAAGTCGGCTTCGGCAAAGTGCGCGCGGTTGCCGCTGATCACGGATTCGTTGGCTTTGACCGCCATCACGGCGGCTTCAAAACCTTCTTGGTAGCCGGCGTGCGGGGCGATGTCTTCCCGGACGCATTCGATGAAATCAGCCAGCGCGGCGTGCAGGGGATTGCCGGCACCCAATTCCACCGAGGCGAGGTCCACGCCGTCATCCGCCAGCTGGGTGGCGTCGGCCATCAGGGAGATGCCGGTGTCGTGCATGAAATGCTCCTGGCGGGCATACACCTCCCAGCCGAGCAGGGGGGCGTCGGCCTCGCGGAACATCCACGCGCGGGTGTCGCGCATGAGGATCGCTGAATCGGAGCCGTAAATGGTGTCAAACGTTCCCTCGTAGGAGTTGCCGAGGTTGCAGCTGACGGTGTGCAGGATGCCGCCCGGATATTCGAAAACTGCCTGGGCGGTGTCCTCCACCTCGCGCCCGTCGCGCCACAGGCGCAGACTGCCGAAACCGGTTACCGAAACCGGAAGCTCGCCGATGAACCAGCGCATCACATCCATGCCGTGAATGCCGTTTTCGCCCAGCAGGCCGGAGGAGGATTCCCGCCGGAGGCGCCAGTTCAGCTCGCGCTCGCGTTCGTTGGTCGGGGCCACCCGCCGCCAGCTTTCCTTGCGGTGGGCCTGGGAGCGGGCCGTCAGCTGGGTGCCCAGGCTGCCGGTTTGCACGAAGGTTTGCACGAAAAGGTGCTGCGGTTCCGCCCGGCGTTGGAGACCGGTTTGAAAAATCAGGCGGCCCTCCGCTTTTTTGGCGGCTTGGGCGATGGCGCGCGCGTCTTCGATGGAAGAGGCGAGGGGGGCCTCGCAGTAAACGTGTTTGCCCGCGTCGAGCGCCGCCACGGCGATTTCCCGGTGCAGGTGGGACGGGGTGGCCACGACAACCGCCTGGATGTCCGGATCGTCCAAAATTTCCCGATACTCCTCCGTGGTTTTCACGGTGGGATAATCGCGGGTGACCCGGCGGAGAGCCGGCCCGTAATGGTCGCAGGCCGCCGCCAGGGTGACACCGGGAATTTGGCTTAGTCTCTCCAGGATTTCCCGGCCGCGGGGCCCGATGCCAATGACCGCGCAGGTGACCGGCGGGCCGAAAAATTCCGGGTGGCCGCCGGTGTCTCCGTTGGCTTTGGCGGCGGGGATCAGCGGAAGCCCTTTGCCGCTCCCCAGAAACATGCCGACCGCTCCAAGGTATCCGGCTTTGAGGAAGCGGCGGCGGTTGACGCCCTGAACAAGGGATGGATCGGACATGATGAATCGTTGTTGATGGTGGGCGGACCATCCTGCCGACGGCCCGCGTTGGCAGAGGGAGTGTAACGGCTAAGGCGGAACGGGGCTCCGCACCTGTTGAAAAAATCTCGCCAAGGTTTGTCGAACCCCCGCTTCCATCGTGGCATCCGGCCTTGCCGGATGATTTCATCGGCCAAGGGCCGATGCTACGTGGCCTCCGGCCTTGCCGGATGAAATCATCGAGTCGTGGCATCCGGCCTTGCCGGATGAAATCATCAGCCAAGGGCCGATGCTACTACCGTTCCACCTCAGGCGATGTGGGCGATTCTTTCCGGAGGCAGCGAAAACGGTTCGAACAATCCGCGGATTTCGGGGGGCACATGGCTTTCAATCAACACGCCCTCGTCCAAATTGGTTTGGCGGCGCACGCAGCCGAGCCGGTGCAGGCGGCCGATGAGGTCATGCCGGTCGTGTGGGATCAACAGCCGCATGGAGTGCAGCGCGTCGGCCAGCATGTCGGCGATGCGTTTCACCAACGCGTCGATCCCTTCACCGGTGCGGGCACTGATGAAGCAGGCGTCCGGATGCAGCAAATGCAACGCGGCCAGGCGGGTTTCCTCGATTGCGCCGTCGGTTTTGTTGAAAACCGTAATGATCCGTTTGGTGTCGGCCCCCAGTTCCTTGAGCACCTCCAGGGTGGTGGTGTGGTGTTGCTCGACCTCCGGGTTGGTCACGTCGAGGACGTGGATCAGGAAATCGGACAAGATTGCCTCCTCCAAGGTGGCCCGAAAGGCGTCGATCAGGTTGTGCGGCAATCTCCGCACAAAGCCAACCGTGTCGGTGAGCAGAATTTTTTGCCCGTTGTCGAGGTCCAACCGGCGGGTGGTCGGGTCGAGGGTGGCGAACAACTTGTCTTCGGCCAGCGCGGATGAGCCGGTCAGGCGGTTGAGCAGGGAGGATTTTCCGGCGTTGGTGTAGCCGACGATGGCTGCGCCCGGCAGGCCGTTTTTGGCGCGCCGCTTCCGTTGCACCCCGCGGTGTTTGACCACCGCGCCGATCTCCCGGCGGAGCCGCGCGATGCGGTCCTGCACCAGGCGGCGGTCGCTCTCCAGCTGGGTTTCCCCCTGGCCGCGAACGACGGTGCCGCCCCCGCCGCGCTGGCGGCTGAGGTGGGTCCATGCCCGTTTGAGGCGGGGGAGGGAGTAAATCATTCTCGCCAGGCCGACCTGCAAAATGGCTTCCCGGGTTTGCGCGCGCTGGGCGAAAATGTCCAGAATGACCTCCTGGCGGTCGATCACGCAGACGCCCGACGCCAACTCCCAATTCCGTTGTTGGCCGGGGGTCAATTCATCGTCGAAAACGATCACGTCGAGCTCCTCACGCTTAGCCAGTTCGATCAACTCGTTGGCCTTGCCGCTGCCGATCAAAAATTTGGGTTGGGTTTCCCGCAGCGTGACCACCCGGCTCGCCAAAACGGGAATGTCGAGGGTTTCCACCAATTCGCGCAGTTCCTCCACCAGCGCTTCGGCCTCGCCCGCGGGCATGTCCGGGCGTTGCACGCCCACGAGCAAAGCCCGCTCCACCTTTTGCGGTTTTTCCCGAACCTCAAACATGGTGGCCGGAGTTCAAGCAGTGGGGAACGGTTTCCGAATGCGAAACCGTTGGCGGCGCGGCGGGGCCGCGGTCAGGAGTTGGAATTGACTTCAACTTTCTCGGCATCCTTTTCTCTAGAGGAGGGGGCCGGTTTTTTCTCCGGTTTCGAGCGGGGCGGTTCGTCATCGATGGAGGAGCGGATGTCTTCCTCAATCTCGTGGGTGGTCTTTTTGAATTCGCGGATGAATTTGCCCAAGCCGCGCCCAAGTTCGGGAAGCCTTTTGGCCCCAAACAAAAGCAAGATCAGGAAGAAAACCAAAAAGAGCTGAACCGGGCTCAAGTTTTGGATGAAGCCGGGTTCCGGAAGACTGTGTGGTATGAATTGCATGAATAACCTTTTGGATAATCTAGGGAAAATCGCGCGCCTGTAAAGCGAATCCGGCGAATCGCGCCGGGAGTGTTTCCGGAGCGGAATCCGATTGAATTGAAGAAGGGAAACCCGGATCATTCCCGACGCTGATCCATGAACAGGAAAACCGAATCCGACCGGGACGGGTGTCTGCTACTGATCGACGATTGTGAAGCGATGTCGGAAATGCTGGGCCGTTTCCTGGCTGGGAAGATTCCCTGCCGCACCGTCACCGGTCTGGCGGTCTCGGGGCGGGGTTGGGGCAATCGTTGACGGCAGGGGATTCCCCCGGGCAGATTGGTTTATTGTGCCCGGTGCCCGGGCCGGGCTCGAAATGGGATCTCCGGAGTGTGCCGGGGACGTCGGGTGTTCGCTCCATAATAAAAGCCTCTTT
Organism: Opitutia bacterium; assembly: GCA_003566375.1. Classification (GTDB taxonomy): domain Bacteria; phylum Verrucomicrobiota; class Verrucomicrobiia; order Opitutales; family T3Sed10-336; genus T3Sed10-336. The sequence goes on along the minus strand of PXDN01000144.1, from coordinate 2,908 downwards.
TCATTCCGGCCGATTCCCGGCTTACTCTTCGACCTTATGACTATTGAGAAACCGACGTTGCTGGTTTTGGCGGCTGGGATGGGGAGCCGCTATGGGGGACTGAAACAGATCGATCCGGTCGGGCCGGGCGGGGAGTTCATTTTGGACTTTTCCGTCTTCGACGCCGTGCGGGCCGGGTTTGGCAAGGTGGTCTTTGTCATCCGCCGGGACATGGAGGAGGTGTTCCGCCAGGCGGTGGGCAAACGGTTCGAGGCGAAACTCGATGTCGGCTACGCGTTTCAGGAGTTGGCTGACTTGCCCGCGGGGTTTGCGGCGCCTCCCGGTCGCGCCAAACCGTGGGGAACCGGGCACGCCGTTTGGGCGGCCCGGCGGGCGGTCAACGGGCCGTTCTCGGTGATCAACGCGGACGATTTTTACGGGCGCGATTCCCACCGCCAACTCGGCGGGTTCTTCGCCGCGGCAAAGAGGGACGCCGCCGGAGCGCCGGAGTTCGCCATGGCCGGGTTCCGTCTGGCCGCGACGGTGTCTCCCCACGGCAGTGTTTCGCGGGGGATTTGCGAGGTCGATGCGGACGGGTTCCTGCGGCAGGTCATCGAGCGCACCCGCATCGAGCGGCTGCCGGACGGGAGCCATGCCTGGTTCGAAGACGACCGGCCGGTGCCTCTCTCGGGCAAGGAGATTGTCTCCATGAACATGTGGGGCTTCACGCCGGAGCTTTTCGATTTGCTGGGTGATTGCTTTGAACGGTTTTTGCGGGAGCACGGGAGCGGGGAAAAGAGCGAGTTTTACCTGCCGGCGGCGGTGGATGCGATGATCCGGGAAGGCCGGGCGCGCGTCCGCGTGTTGCCGACCGAAGGCACCTGGCTGGGGGTGACCTACCCGGAGGACAAGGACGTGGTGGCGGAGGGGATCCGCCGTTTGGCCGAGTCCGGGGAATACCCGGTGCCTCTTTGGCAGCAGGGGGATTGAGCCCGGGGGCGTGTCACAGCAGGCCGTTTTCCTGAAAGCTGTAGTAACCGAGGCCGCGGGGATCGAGGCGTTTGTCGCCGATGATGACGTGATCGAGCAGGTCGATGGAAACCGCCTTGGACGCCTCCCGCAACTGGCGGGTGACTTGGATGTCGGCCGAGCTGGGGCCGGGGTCGCCGCTCGGGTGGTTGTGCACCGCGATGATGGCGAGGGCACCGACGCGGATGGCCTCGCGAAACACCTCGCGCGGATGAACCAGGCTGCTGCTGGCCGTGCCCGAGGTGACTTCGACGCGTTTGATCAACATGTTTTTCCGGTTGAGGCAGAGAACCCAGAATTTCTCGACCTCCAGTCCGCTGGCCACCGGGATGAAATGGGTGTAAACCCGCTCCGGTTCGTTCAACACCATCGGCTCCCGCCGCTGATTTTGATCGAGCACGCGGCGGGCGAGTTCGAGCACGGCGACCATTTGCAGGCTTTTCACTTTGCCGATCCCCTTCATTTTGCGGAAATCGGCCTCTTTCCACGCGATCAGATTGGAAAGGGAACCGACCTCCTGGATGACGGCGTGGGCGAGGCTGAGCACATCCAGGTCGCGGCTGCCGCTGCGCAGGAGCATGGCCAACAGCTCGGCATCGCTGAGGGCGTCGGGGCCGAGACGCTCCAAGCGTTCCTGGGGACGCTCGCCCTCGGCGAGATCCCGCAACCGCCGGGAAGCGTGAGGATGGGGATTGGGATTGATCACGGACATGATTAAAGCCGCCCGTTTGGCCCGCGCCAGCCAAAAAACGCGGGGGCGCGGGACTTTGTTGCGGTCGTGTTTTCGGATCGTGTCATCCGGCCTTTTCGGATGAAAATCATCAGCCAAGGGACGATGCTACCCGGGAGAAGCGATCATCAGCCAAGGGCTGGATGCTACCTGGGAAAAGCGATCATCAGCATCGAAATCGGCATCGGCATCGGCATCGATATCGAATTCCGATCCCGATTTCGATGAGGATTCCGATACCGGGTGGCCCGTTCGGCAACGGCCCCTGGCCGAGGATTCATCCGGACAAGGCCGGATGCTACCTGGCCGAGGGTTTTCATCCGACAAGGCCGGATGCTACCTGGATGAGATCATCAGCCAAGGGCCGATGCTACCCGGGAAAAGCGAAAGGAAGCCCATTCCGGTGAAAACCTTTGACAGGGCAAGGCGGCTTTCTCATTTCGTCATTTGACCCTATGGCCACACGTCAACGAGAGAGCATGTCCACCGGTTTCGGGCCGGTGAGGTTTTTGGTGTTCCTGTTCGGATTACTGGTCTCGGCGGCATTGTCCGGCGGGATGGCCGATCTTTGGGCGGAAAAGCAAACAGAGCGTGTTTCCTTCCGCGCCCAGGGGCAACCGCTGCCGATCCAGACGGACGTGGCGGCGGTGGCGGCGCGGGCGGTTCTGAAGGCGTTCCTGGACCGCCATCCCGAATATGACATCGAAGCCTTCACCATGCCGCAGGTGGGCGGGACCTCCGAAATGGACGCCGGCCCCCTGATGGCGATTTCAGCCGGCATCCCGCCCCACGCCATCTATGTCAATTTCCGCCAGTCCTCGACTTTCATCGAGCAAGGATTTCTGGACCCGTTGGAGATTTTGCTGGCGAGGGTGCTGAGCGAAAATCCTGAGGTGAGGCGGACAGCCGCCAACGGGGAATGGCTGGCCGATCCGACTGAAGCGGAGGTGGCGGAGGCGATGGTCCAAATCCGGGCCCGCGTGCCGGATTTGACCTGGCCGGTCATTTACCGGCGGGACGAAAGCGGCCGCAGCGACGAGAAGCATGTCTGGTCGATGCCTTACAGCAACCTCGTGCAGGCGATGTTTTACCGGAAGGATCTCTTTTTCGAGGCGGGGCTGGATCCGGAGAGACCGCCCGAGACGTGGGATGAGTTCATGGAGTATTGCC
>PXDN01000207.1 GCA_003566375.1 Opitutia bacterium | reverse complement strand
TTGAGGGTTATGGTTTTATTAACACGCGTGTCATTTCCCCATAAAGCGGAGAGTAACAAAGTTTTTCTCAGGGTTTACCCTACGAAGCAAGGAAATACGAAAAATTATGAAAAAAAACGGGTTCGCCGGAGAGGGTGAGTGTGAAAGGGGGGCCGACACCCGAAGCCCTGCTCGCTTCGCTGGCACCGGATGGGCACGGATTGTCACCAGAGATCAGCGGTCGGGCAACCGCGCTCCCCGCCGCTTCCCGGTCTTCAGGAGCTTCTCGTAGTCGGCGTGGGTGCCCACCCAGAACCACAAAACGTGGTCCGTGCGCCTGAGGCCGACGGCACGGTAGTCGTCCGTCACACGGGCAGACCAGATGTCCTCTGTCGCGTGAATTTTCTTGAATCGAAGACTGGGGTGACCGGGGTTTTGCGACCAGAGCCGATAAGCCTCCCGTGCCTGTTTGCGAACCGGCGGCGGCAGTTTTTGGAGGAGTTGGCGGAATCGTTCAGTCCTGCGGGAAATCACGATTCAAATCCAGTTCATCCGTTTTTCCCGCCCGCTCCTCTTCGACAGCCTCCGCCGCCAGGTCGGAAAGGAGGTTCTGAGAACTCTCGAAAAGCGTTTCCCATCGCTCGTCCGAATCGAGCTCGGCAAGGATGAATGAGGCGAACTCCAACTGCCGGTCTTCCGGCAGAGAGGAAATTCGCTGAATTGCCTTTTCGAGAAGCTGTGTCATTTCAAAACACCCGAATTCATAAATGAAGCGTAGTGCGGAAGGCGCGAAAAACAAGCGAATTCATCGCTCGGCCCATCCCTGGAGGCTCTTGTCGCGTCCGCGAGGCGGCGAAGCAGGATCGAACGTCGTTCGGTCTTGCCTTGACAGGTCGTTGCTGCTGTTCGTGGAACGGCTGCCGGATCTGCGATTTCGATTTCGATAACGATATCGATATCGATGAAACTTGGGGATCCTCTGCTTACTTGCGGCCAAGCGCAATCGGACGGATGATCCGCTGGGGTGTGAAGAGTTGAAGCCCGTTGGGTAAGAGATCGTGCGTTTTCAAGCCCGCATGGGGGATGGAGCCGACGAAGCCTTTGGTTGGAATGAGGTCTTGTTTTCCGTTCGTTTGTTGCTAGGGTGCGCCTCTGTTTTATGAGCGTTCGCATTTGCCCGTGGCCAGCCCTTCTCCTTTTCCTGTTCACCCTGTCCTTGTCCGCGGGGGATGACGATGGGGAGTTTTTCCCTCTCGACCAAGTGCAACCGGGCATGGCCGGGGAGTGGCGCACGGTGGTTTCGGGCACCGAGATCCGGACTTTTCCCCTGGAGGTCATCGGGGTGGCGTGGGATTTCATCGCTCCTGGGCGTTCCCTGATTCTTTGCAAGGCGGTCGATGAGGAAAATCTCCTCTCCGGCCCGGTCGCCGGGATGAGCGGAAGCCCGGTTTATCTGGACGGGAAACTGGCCGGAGCCTACGCCTACGGATTCACCTGGCCCAAGGCGCAGGCCATCATCGGCGTCACCCCCATTGCCGACATGCTGGAGTTGTATGCGCTGCCGACATCGTCCGGCGGCAAGTCGGCGCGGGAGGCGGGCGCGCCCCGGAGCGGTCGGCCGCCGGCGCCCCGAGCGGGCGCTTCCTGGCGGGATCTCTCGACCGGCGCCCTGGCCTCGCATTTGCAACCGCTGCCGACTCCCCTCGGGGTGAGCGGGTTCTCGCCGCGGGTGCTGGCGGATTTTGCCGATCATTTTAAAGAACTCGGTTTGGAGCCGGTTTCCCAGCCGATGGGGCGGGCGGGCACCGAACTGGACGTGGAACTGCGGCCCGGTTCGGCGGTGGCCGGGGTGTTGCTGGACGGTGATTTCAGCATCGCCGGGACCGGCACGGTGACCCACCGCGACGGGGACCGCCTGCTCGCTTTCGGCCACCCGTTTTTCGGCATGGGGCCGGGGGAAATTCCAATGGCGGCGGCGGAAATCCTCACCGTGGTGCGCGCGTTGCCGGGGTCGTTCAAATTGAGCAACACCGGCCCGGTCATCGGGACCATTTACGAGGACCGGCTCAGCGCCATCGCGGGGGAAATCGGACGCGAGCCGCCGGTTACCCGCCTGTCGTTTCAAGTGACCGACGCCTCGGGCGGGCGGCACACCTACGAGGGCAACCTGTTTCGCCATCCCCGGATTTCCCCGTTGATTTCCGGCATGGCCCTCTCCCAGGTTCTCAACAACACCATGGAGGCGGTGGCCGAGCAGACCTTTTATTTGGAATCACACTGGGAGGTGGAGGGGCATGAACCGATTGTCCGCCGCGACGCCGCCTCGGGCGCGGGAGCCGGGATGATTCTGGCCCTTCAGCACATGGGGTTGCACCAGCGGCTGATCAACAACCCGTTTGAGGCGGTGGAAATCGCCTCCGTCACTTACGAAATCCGTCTGCGGGACGAGTGGGCGATGACGCGGCTGGAGTCGGTTCGCGCCGACCGGTTGACAGTGAAAGCCGGGCAGGAGATCGGCCTGACCGTGACCACCGTTGATTACCGCGGGGCCCGCGAAACGCGGCGGGTGCGCGTGCCGGTGCCGGAGCGGGCGAAACCGGGCGAGGTCATGGTGGTGGTGGGCGACGCCGGCTCCGTTCGCCGCTTCGATGTGGACACCCGCGCCACGCCCGCCGATTTGGAGCAATTGATGAATACTCTGCGAAAGCACCGATCACGGGGGGCGATTTACGTGAAACTGGTCAAACCCTCGCCCGGCCTCAGCGTGGAGGGGCAAAGTTTGCCCAACCTCCTCCCCTCGGCCGCCGCCTTGTTGCAGTCTCCCGGCACCCGCGAACTCCGCGGCGACATTCGGGAAACGGGCGTGTGGGAAACGTCCCTCCCGGTTGAGGGCGAGTTTTCCGGCCAACAAACCTTGCGCATTGAAATTGAATGAACCGACGATTTTCCATGATTGAAATGATCCTCAAGCACCCATGCCCGGCTGGATGCCGAATCCGGCTCCCGCGCGCCATCGGACTGGCCGCCGCGACCATGGCGTTCGCCGCCGGCCTTCACGGCGTGCGGACCGAATCGGTCTCCCAGGAATCGTTTGGCGATTTCTTTGAGGGGGAACCCCGCAACATCGTGATCGACCGGGAGGGCTTCCTGACCCTGGGGCCGGAGGCGTCCTTGATTGGCGAGCTGGAGGAGCCGATCATCTGGAGCGCGGCGGCGGGCCGCGACGGCGACCTGATTGTCGGCACCGGCAACGCGGGCAAGGTGTTCCGGCTGACCCGCGCCGGGGAATGGGAGGAATTGTTTTCGACCGGGGAGGTGCTGATCCGGGCGGTGGCGGTCGGCGCGGACGGGTCGGTCTATGCCGGGGCCTCGCCCGAGGGAAAGGTTTACCGGCTGGCCCCCGGAGCGGAGGAACCGGAGGTTTTCTTCGATCCGGAGGATCCCTACATTTGGGCGCTCGAATTTTCCGAAGCTGGGGATCTCTTTGTCGCCACCGGAGACAACGGCCGGGTTTACCGCATTCCCGCCGGAGGCGACGGGGAGGCCGCCGAAGTTTATTTTGAAAGCGGGGAGGCCCATGTGTCCGCCCTGGCGTGGGAATCGTCCGGCGTGTTACTGGCCGGTTCCAGTCCGCAGGGGTATCTCTACCGGGTGACCGCCGCGGAGGAGGCTTTCGTGTTGTTCAACTCCCCGGATGAGGAAATCCGCCAGATCGTTGTCGCCGATGAATGGATACACGTGGCCACTTTTTCCGGCGGACCGCTTCCCAACGCCGGCGCCAACCCGGGCGGATATTTGTCGGCCGCCATGGCGGCCATCAGCTCTTCAACCAACAACAACGGTGAAAGCGGCGGCAACGCCACCCCCCGGCGCCCCGCGGCCGCGGGCACCAACAACGTCCAGCGGGTAAGCACCGTTTACCGGGTGGATGCGGAAGGGTTTTATGAAACGCATTGGGCTTTGCCGGGCGTGCCGGTGCACTCCCTCCTGGCCACCGCCGACGGCCGGCTGTTGATTGGCGGCGGTTCGCAGGGGCGGCTCTTTTCGGTCCAATCGCCCCAATCCTGGAATTTGCGGGAACGCCTGCCGGAGGGAAGCGAAATTTCCGCTCTGCTGCCCGATCCGGCCGGGAACGACTCCATCATCGCCCTGACCAGCAACCCCGCCCGCGCCTATCGTCTGGGCAAGGCGCCCGCGCCGGAGGGGGAGTTTTTGGCTTCCGCGCACGATGCCGGGCAGATTGCCCGCTGGGGACGCCTGCATGTGGACGCGGACCGCGCCGACGGGTTGACGGTCGAGGCACGGTCGGGAAACACGGAGGAGCCGGACGCCCATTGGAGCGGGTGGCATCCGGTCGGCGGCGACGGGGTTTCGGAGACGCCTCCCGGCCGCTACTTCCAATACAAACTGGTTTTGCAAAATCCCGGCGACGGCGGTCCCCGCGTGAACCGCGCCCGGTTTTTCTACCGCTCGGCCAACGCCGCCCCCGAAGTCACCGCCATCCGGGTGGTCACCTCCGGGGTTGGGCTGGAGCGATTTCAAATGCCGCCGCAACAACCTAACATCGACTTGGATCAACTCTTTCGCCCCTCCGGCGGCCAGGCCGGACCGCCCGAGGGGCGGTCGCAAGTCCGGGCCTACGAACGGCCCGGCACCATCACGGTGGCCTGGCAGGCCCGCGACCCGAACGAGGACGACCTCCTCTTTTCGGTGAGCCTGCGGCGCGAGGGAAGCGGGGAGTGGCTCTTGCTGGGCGACGGGGTGGACAACACCTTTCTCTCCTTCAACACCGCCGGGATGGAGGAAGGGGATTACCGGGTGAAAATCACCGCCAGCGACCATCTTTCCAACCTTCCCGGCGAGGCCCGCGACGCCTCGCGGGTCAGCGATCTGTTCCGGATCGACAACAGGCCGCCCGAAATCACGGTGGCCGGCGTGGAGGTGGAGGGCCGCTCCGCCGTCATTCGTTGGCGGGCGGAGGACGGGCACAGCCTGGTCACCGGGGCGGAATATGTTCTCAACGGCGGAGACCCCCGCCGCCTGTATCCGGAAAACGGGTTTTTCGACGCCACGTCCGCCTCCTTCACCCTGCGCCTCGATTTGTTGGAGAGCGGGAAACAAACCGTCCTTCTCCACGCGATGGACGAGGCCCGCAACGTCGGCTCGCACGCCTTGACGTTTCAGGTTCCCTGAGCGGGAGAATGGGGGATCGGGTTACGACGCGGCGCTTTGCCGGCCCCGGTCGATTTCGGCCAGGTGGCGGTTGATGATGTCAAGAATCTGTGGATACGCTTTGTCGAGCGGTTGGCGGAGATTGAAACCGGCGGCGCAGGCGTGGCCGCCGCCGTTGAGCTGCCCGGCCGGGACATCGACCCGGAAGACGGCGTCCTTGGCCCGGAAACTTCCTTTGACCGCGCCATCCTTTTCTTCAATCAGCAGGGCGATCTCGACGCCCTCGATGGAGCGGGCGTAGTCCACCAGTCCCTCGGTGTCTTCGCTGGTGGTGCCGGTCTCCTTGAAAACCGAGGCGGGCAGAATTCCGGCGCAGACGCGACCGTTGTTTTCCAGCCGCAGGGAGGCGAGAAACGCCTGCAACAACCGCATGCGGCCAAACGATTCCTGCTCGTAGAGCTCGTGGGCGGCGGCAGAGGGATCGGCCCCGGCGTCCAGGAGTTGGCCGGTGATGGAAAACACCCGTTTGCTGGTGGAGGGAAAACGGAATTGGCCGGTGTCGGTGGCGATGCCGGCGTAGAGGCCCTGGGCGGTCAGCGGGTCGATCGGCCAGCCGTTGTCCAGGAAAATCCCGGCGAGCACCTCCGCCGCCGCCGCCGAGGAACCGTCCACGAAGTTGTGGCGGGCGTAGCCGGTGTTGGAGATGTGGTGGTCAATGTTGCCGAGAATGTCGGAAAAGGTTTTGCCGAGGGATTTGCCGGGGCGGGTGCGGTCCGCGCAATCGACCTGAACGGCGGACCGTCCTGCGAGGGGGGCCTGGTCGGGTTGGAAAAAGGGAGTGTCGCCCACCAGAAAGGCCAGGCGGCGCGGCACCGGGTCGCCGTTCACGCAGACCGCGTCGATGCCGAGTTTCCGCCACACTCGGCAGAGGGCGACTTGGGAGCCGATGCAGTCGCCGTCGGGCCGCAGGTGGCCGAGCACGGCCACGGGGGTTTCCCGCAGGCCGTCGGTGAAGGATCGGAATTCGGAGGAAAATTCTGGATAATACATGGGTGCGTGCGCAGCGCGGATCATTCCGGCGGCTTGTCGCCGGGTTCTTCCGTTTCGGCAATTTCGTCCATCAAACGGAGCAGATCGTTGCCGCGTTCGATGGAAGGATCGTATTGGAACCGCAAATGCGGCAGGTATTTCAGCACGATGTTGCGACCGACGTAATGCCGGATCTCCTTTTTGTTTTTTTGCAACCAGGAGAGGGCGCGGCGGGCGTCGGTTTTATCACCGATCACGGTGAAAAAGACCTCGGCCCGGCGGTGGTCGGGCGCGACATTCACCTCGGTGATGGTGATGCGGACGGATTCCTCCTGATAGCGGGTGTGGAGAATGCCACTGATTTCCCGCTTCAGGAGTTCGTTTACGCGAATGTTGCGCTGCGACATCGTCAGAGGCTGGCGCGGACATGCTGGATCTCAAAACATTCGATGAGATCACCCGGCTCGTAATCATTGAATTCGCCCGCGCGGATACCGCACTCGTAACCGGCGCGGACATCGTTGGCGTCGTCTTTGAAGCGCTTGAGGGTGGAAACTTTGCCGGTGTAAACCGCTTGGCCCCCCCGCACGACGCGGCAGTTGGCGTTGCGCTGGATTTTCCCCTCGGTGACCAGACAGCCGGCGGCCATGCCCCGGGAAACCGGGAAGACCTGGCGGACTTCGGCGCCGCCCAGTTTGATCTCTTTGACCTCGGGATCGAGCTGCTCGGCCATCATGATCTTCACGGCGTCGATCAACTCGTAAATGATGTTGAAAGTTTGCACCGTCACGGAGTGGTGTTTGGCGGCGTTTTTGACGCCGTTTTCCATCTTCACGTTGAAACCGATGATGGCGGCCTTGGCGGTGCTGGCCATGAGCACGTCGCGCTGACTGATCATGCCGACGTCGGACTGGACAATGTCGATGTCCACCTTGTCGCTCTTGATGCCGTAGAGAGTGCTGCAAACGGCCTCCATCGAACCGTGCACATCGCAGCGAACGACCAGGTATAGAGTCTTCTTTTTCTGGCTGGCGATTTTGCTAAACAAGTCATCCAAGGTGTTGGCTCTCGGAGCGGGCGCGGCAATGGCGTCTTCCTTGCGGGCCTCATGGGCCGCCTCTTCGGCGAGACGTTTGGCCTCGCGCTCGTTTTTGACCGCGGTGAATTCGTCGCCCGATTCCGGGGCGCCCGACCAGCCAATGACCCGCACCGGGGTGGACGGCGGCGCGGCCTTCACCTGGCGCCCGTTTTCATCGAACATCGCCCGCACCTTGCAATACTCACCGCCGCAGACCAGGGCGTCCCCGTTTTTGAGGGTGCCTTTTTGCACGATGACGGTGGCCATTGGACCGCGCCCGATTTCGATGGCGGATTCGATGATCATGCCGGAAGCGGCGCCCTTCGGGTTGGCTTTCAGTTCCAACACGTCGGCCTGCAACACGACCATGTCGAGCAAGTCGCTGATGCCTTCTCCCTTGAGGGCGGAAATGCCCACGGTGATGGTTTCGCCGCCCCATTCCTCGGGCGCGATGCCGCGCTCCTGCATCTGTTTTTTCACGCGGTCGGGATTCGCTCCCTTGGAATCCATTTTATTGATGGCGACAATGACCGGCACCTTGGCGTTTTGGGCGTGTTTGAGCGCTTCGTCCGTTTGCGGCATGAAGCCGTCGTCCGCCGCCACGATGAGGATGACGATGTCGGTGACGTTGGCGCCGCGGGCCCGCATTTGCGAAAAAGCGGCGTGGCCGGGAGTGTCGAGGAAAGTCAGTTTCTTTCCGGCGGCCTCGACTTGGTAGGCGCCGATGTGCTGGGTGATGCCGCCAAATTCGCCCCCCACCACGTTGGCCTTGCGGATGTTGTCGAGGAGGGTGGTTTTGCCATGGTCAACGTGCCCCAGGATACACACAACCGGCGGACGGGGTTCCAGGTATTTGGCTTCGTCCTCCTGAATGGCTTTTTTCTTTTCGGCGGCGCTCTGTTGCTCGCCGCGGTGGCGAATGTCGAGCAGGAAGCCGTGGCGGGCGGCGATGTCGGTGGCGACCGTTTCCTCAATGACTTGGTTCATGGAGGCAAAGATGCCCATTTCCATGAGTTCGGAGATCAGGCGGAACGGTTTGAGGCCGATCATGCCGGCGAAATCGCGCACCACGATGGGAGGTTTGATCTGGATGACATTGACGTCATCGACCGGAGCGCCCCCGTCCAAACCGGTTTCGGAAGAAATTTCTCCGGAGGGTTCCCCGCCCGGTTTTGCCTGATCAGCGGCGGGAGGCGGGGGTGGCGGAACGGGATTCGGGCGCGGCGGAATGACCGGCGCCCGCCCGGCCGCGACATGCGGAGGAGTCGGCGCGGATTTCACCGGAGGTGTGGGCGCGGATTTCACCGGATGCGTGGGCGCGGGTTTCACCATGGGTGTGGGCGCGGGTTTGACGGGAGGCGTGGGCGCCGGTTTCACAGGAGGAATGGGACCGCCGGACGAAGCGGGCGGGGCCGGTTTGACGGGCGGGGGAGATTTGGCCTCGGGAGCACTTGGTTTATTGACCGGCGGCGGTGGTGGCGGCGGCGGAACGGATGGCCGGGAAACGACGGGCGGCGTTTTGGGCGCGGGCGGCGGCGCGGGTGCCGGTTTGGCGGCGGCGGTGGCCTCGGCTTTCTTGGCTTCGGCTTTTTCCTCGCGTTCGCGTTGAATGTCGGCGGCGGATTTCACGAACACGCCGGGAGGCAGGTTCACGGACGGCTTGGGCGGAGCGGGCGGCGCTTTGGCGGCGTCCTCACCGGCTTCGCCGGTCTCCTCTTCCTTGTGCCCGGCTTCCGCGGCTTCGCCGGCCGCCTTGGTTATTTCCGCCGTCTCCTCATCCGTTTTTCGGCTGAATTCATCGACGAGGGACTCGGCGGAAATGTTGTCAATCGAACTGGACGCGCTGGTGACGCTGTAACCACGCTCTTGGAGAAGCGTGAGCAGTTCTTTGTTTTCGATGCCGATCCTTTTCGACAATTGGTGGATTCTAACACTCATCTGTAACGTATTCTGTTATGAAAAAGACAGTGGGTTGCAGACGGGTGCCGCAACCCCTACCAGTGAGAACGCGGCGTTTTCACTGGGATAATTTTTGTGAATCTAAAAACACGGACACCTGTTTCATGATGTGTTCCGCTTGTTCAGTGGTGAACCCGGCGTCCACCAAATCGCCCGCCTCGACGCCGACAAAGGCCTCGGGGCTGACAAAACCGATGGAAACCAGTTGTTGGGCCAGGTCATCCTCAATCCCCGGGATTTGATTGATTCCGGCCACGGCCATCCGCTTTTTGTCCTCAAAATCAAACTTTTGTGATTTCTCTTTGAGGATGTCGAGCTTCCAGCCCAGAAGTTTGGAAGTGAGGCGCGCGTTCTGGCCTTTTTTCCCGATGGCGACCGCCAGATCCTCATCCGAAACCTCGAAGGAAATGGTGCGGGTCTGGGTGTTGATTTGGGTGTTGCGCGGCACCGAGGGGCGCAACGCCTCGATCAGCATATCTTCCGGGTCGGAGTGGTAGCGGATGATGTCGATTTTCTCCCCGCCCAGTTCCCGCACGATGCTTTTGACGCGGGCGCCGCGGGCGCCGACACAGGCTCCGACCGGATCGACCCGGCCGTCGCTGCTGGAAACGGCGATTTTCGTGCGGTAACCCGGTTCGCGGGCCATGGCGTCGATGGTCACGGTGCCGTCGCCGATTTCGGTGACCTCAAGTTCGAAGAGTCGCTTCACGAAACGGGGATTCGCCCGGCTGAGAATGATTTCGGGACCGCGCGGGGTGGATTCAATGTTGAGCAGCAGGCAGCGGATGCGTTCACCCGGAGCGTAGTCTTCGGTCATCACGCGTTCCTTGGGAGGCAGAATCGCTTCGGCCTTGCCAAGATCGACGACCAAATCACCCCGTTCCCGTCTCCGCACCACACCGGAAACGATGTCCCCGACCATGTCTTTGTAGTCGTCGTAAATGCGGTCTTTTTCAAATTGCCGCAACCGTTGCATGATGGCTTGGCGGGCGGTTTGCGCGGCGATGCGGCCCAGGTAGGAAGGATCAATTTCTTTTTCCACGCTGTCGCCGAGTTTGGCGTCCGGTTTGAGCGCTTGAGCCTTTTCCACATGGATTTCCGTTTTCGGGTCACTGACCGAATCGACCACTTTGAGCACGGTCCACGCGCTCAACGCCCCGGTGCGGGGATTGATCTCAATCTTCAATTCCTGTCCGGCGCTGACCCCCTTGACGGCGGCGGTCCGAATGGCATTGACGATGGCGGAGATCATGTCCGCGCGACCGATCCCTTTCTCCTTCTCCATGTACTCCAAAACCGAGAGTATCTCGTTGCTCATCGTTAAATCCGTTGAAAAAAAAAAGCGGGAGAATCCCCACTTCCTTGTGAAAAGTGAACTTGAAAAGGCAGAGGTTAGAAAGCGGTTTTGGGAAAGTCAAGCGCCCGCCCCGCGCTTCTGTGAAATGGGGGGGCGCCCGTTCAGGCCCTCATTCGGGCGCGCGGGCCCGCTCTTGGTAAATGTAAACTTCGATTTCCCCGGATTCGGTGACGGCGCCGCGAAACATGCCGCGGGTGGTGTAAGGCATGGCGACGTTGCCCTCCTTGTCGATGGCGATGATGCCGCCGTAGCCGTCGATTTCGGCAATCTGGTCCAGGGCGGCGGCGGCGGCTTCCGCGACGGGCTTTTCCTGGTAGGCCATCATGGCGTGGACATTGAAGGCGGCGGCGGTGCGGATGAATTTTTCGCCCCAGCCGGTGCTGCTGACCGCCACGGTGGAGTTGTCGGCGTAGGTGCCGGCGCCGATGACGGGGGAATCGCCGATGCGTCCGTGCCGTTTGTTGTTCATGCCGCCGGTCGAGGTGCCGGCCGCCAGGTTGCCGCTCCGGTCGCGGGCGGCGGCGCCGACCGTGCCGGGGCGGGTGTCGCCTTCCACGGGGTCGAGATGGCTTTGTTCGTCGCTCCGCTCCTCGCGTTCAAGAGCCCGTTGAAGGGCGTCCCAACGGCGCTGGGTCCAGAAAAAACCGGGATCCACTTTCTCCAGCCCGGCCCGTTCGGCAAACAGCTCGGCGCCGGGGCCGGCCATCATGACGTGGGGCGATTGCTCCATGACCGCGCGGGCGCCCTGAATCGGGTTGCGGAGGGTGGTGACGCCGGCGACCGCACCGGCTTCAAGATCACGGCCCGACATGATGGAGGCGTCGAGTTCGTTGCGGCCCTCATGGGTGAAAACCGCTCCGCGCCCCGCGTTGAAGAGGGGGGAGTCTTCCATGATCACGATGGCGGCCTCGACCGCGTCCAGACTGGAACCGCCGTTGGCGATTTTGTCGTAGCCGGCCTGGAGGGCGGCGGTGAGCGCTTGGCGGTATTCCTCCCGCAGGTCCTCCGACAAATCGGCGGGGACGCCGGAACCGCCGTGAACGACCAGCAGGTAGGGCGGGGAGCCACCCTCGGAGGAAGCGGCGGCGGGAAACACCGGAGCCGCGAGGAGCAGGAAAGCGGGAAGGAGACGCAAACGCATTTTCATGGTCGGCGACCCTACACCTTGCGACCGCCGGGTGACAAGCCGGTATGATCTCGCCATTGAAATGGAAGTTGGCAGGGTTGTGCTTATGAAAAAGCATTTCCATCGTTTTCCCGTGTGGATGATGCCGGCGGCTCTCCTGTTGTTGGCCGGTCCTTACTCCGTGGCGGATCGCGCGTTGCCGGAACCAGTGTTCCCCGGCGAGCGCTGGCAGCGCCATGTTTCGCCGGAAGCGGCCGGGTTTTCCTCCGAAAAGCTGGCCAAGGTGCGCGAGGCGACCGAAGAGCTCGACACCGCCGCCATGATGATTGTCTTCCGCGGCCGCGTGGTGGACGCGTGGGGCGACCCGGTGAAGAAATACAATTGTCACTCCATCCGCAAAAGTTTCCTCAGCGCCCTCTACGGCATCCAAACGGCCTTGGGGAAAATTGATCTCGATGCCACCATGGCGGATCTCGGCATTGACGACAACGACCCGCTCAGCGAAACCGAAAAGCAAGCCACCGTGCGGATGTTGTTGAAATCCCGGTCCGGGATTTACCATCCGGCCCTGTATGAAACCGCGGCGATGGCGGCGGCGCGCCCCGAACGCCACTCCCGTGAGCCGGGAACGTATTATTATTACAACAATTGGGATTTCAATGCCCTGGGAACCATCTACGAGCAGAAAACCGGCGAGAAAATTTTTGAATCATTTGGCAAGTGGATCGCCGACCCGATCGGCATGGAGGACTTCGAGCCGGAGGACGGGCGTTATGTCACCGGACGGGCGTCGCGCCACGCCGCCTATCCCCTGAACATGAGCGCCCGCGACATGGCCCGGTTCGGCTTGCTTTTCCTCAACGACGGCATTTGGGAGAACCGGCGGGTGTTACCGCGCGGCTGGGTCGGGGAGAGCGTCCATCCCCACTCCCGCGGCGGGCGCGCCGGCCGCAACGGCGGCTACGGCTACATGTGGTGGGTGGCGGTGGACGGGCGTCACTTTGCGGGAGTGGACAACGTACCCGAAGGAACCTACACCGGCCGGGGAGCGGGCGGCCATGTTTTGGCGGTGGTGCCGAAGCACGAGTTGGTGGTGGTTCACCGGGTGGACACCTTCGAGCGC
This sequence comes from Opitutia bacterium, assembly GCA_003566375.1. Classification (GTDB taxonomy): domain Bacteria; phylum Verrucomicrobiota; class Verrucomicrobiia; order Opitutales; family T3Sed10-336; genus T3Sed10-336. The sequence continues at coordinate 406 of PXDN01000207.1, read as the reverse complement.
GGCAACCGGGTCCCCTACGGCGAGGTTGGCCGACTGCTGATGATGATCATCGACGCGCGGGAGACCGGAGCCGGGGCGGACTGACCCCGGGTGTGTGATTCTTTCTTCGGGGAAGTGGCTTCGACACGGCTGAGCTCGTCGCAGGCCAGCCGCTTTGCCGTGGTACACCGCATGTCGTCCGCTGAAGCGGGACGCTCCCGCTTGCACGATGTTTGCCGCCAAGCACGGGAGCGCCGTGCTTCAGCCGGCGAACCGAGGCCCCGAAGTAACCGCTTGCACACCGCATGTCGTCCGCTGAAGCGCGGCGCTCCTGCTTACAAGCGGCAGGATGCCGCTTCCACACTGAAAAACATCACGCACCTTGAATCACACCCGCCGACCGCGGCCAGAGCACCGGATTGTCTTG
>PXDN01000277.1 GCA_003566375.1 Opitutia bacterium | reverse complement strand
TTCAGGCGGCGAATCGAAGCCCCGAAGTAACCGCTTGCAAACCGTACTGTCGTCCGCTGAAGCGGGACGCTCCCGCTTACACCCCGGGGATCGCTGAAAAAAGGAGCGCCGGCCCTCAGGCGCCGAACTGGAGGCCCCTTGGTGACCGCTTACAACATCGCAAATCTCCCTCTGAAGATGGGAGCTCCTGCTGACAACCGCATTCCCTCAGCAAGGAGCGCCAGCCTTTAGGCGGCGAACCGAAGCCCCGAGGCTCGCCTTGAAGCAGGGCCGCTCCTCCTTCCACAATGCACACGCTGAATCGGGGGGCTTTACCATGCATTCTCGTTGCGCCCACTCGCCGTGACTACTTTGGAAAGCAAGCGTCAGCGATTTTCCAAGCCAAAGCGGCGGGCGCGGGCGGATGGAAAAAGAGACGGGCCGTTGATCAACAAATCAACGGCCCGCAAAAATCAAATGACCGGTTTCAGGTAAGTGCTTTGGCCTCGAATTTTGGAGTGAGATACTCCGCGCAACTGTCCAAGGAGGCCAGCTTTGGGTAATCAGCCTCCGGCACCTCGATGCCGTGCTGCTTGCGCAACTCCATCACGATGTCCAAAAAGTCCATCGAATCCAGATCGAGTTGGTCACGCAACCGCACATCGGGCTTCACATCGCTGATATCCTCGTCCGGAGCGATATCCGCGATAATGTCGAGGACGATTTGTTTGCATTCTTCGTGTGTCATAGAAAACCGATAAATAAAGGCGGATCAGCCGTTCCACCGCCGCACGATGACGGTTGAGTTGATTCCCAGCATACCAAAGGAGTTGTTCAATATGGCGTCAACCCGTTTTGCTTTGACCGGCGTGTTGAGAACATGGTTGGGAAGATAGCACTCCGGGTCAAGGTTGTCCACATTGATGGACGGATGCACCATGCCGTCCTCGAAGGAAGGTAAATTGCCGGCCAATTCCAACGCCCCGGCCGCGCCCATGGCGTGACCGATAAATCCCTTGGTGTTGTTGACGTGGGTATCCGGGGAATCCCCGAAAATCCCGGCCAGCGCCTTGCATTCCTGGGCATCGCCCATCGGGGTGGCGGTGGCGTGGGTGCTGACGATGTGTATGTCGGCGGGGGCAAGACCGCCTTTCGCCAACGCGCCTTGCACGCATTCGGCCTGGCGCTCGCTGTTGGGCAACACGTAATCGGTGGCGTCGGAGTTGATGCAATACCCGGCGATTTCGCCGTAAATTTTGGCCCCGCGGGCCAGCGCGTCTTCCAGGCGTTCTAGGGTGTAGAGGCACCCTCCCTCGGAAACCACGATGCCGTTGCGGTCCTTGTCGAAAGGGCGGCTGGCCTTGGTGGCGTCTTCGTGGTGGGCCAGGGCGCCCTGGCTCTTAAACGCCGCGAAAATCCCGAAGGTGTGGATGCTTTCGCTGACTCCCCCGGCGAAAACGAAGTCCACCTCGTTGAGCTGAAGCATTTGCAGGCCTTGGATCAAACCCGCGTTGCCGGCCGCGCATGCCGCCCCGATGGTGTAGTGGGGACCGGTGATTTTCAGATTAATCGTGATCTCGCCGGCCGGATTGTTGGCCACCGTGCGGGGATTGTGGTGGTGGGTCCAATACCGGGTGTTGTAGTTGAATTGGGAAATATTGTAAATTTCGTTCTCCGTCTCGACATTGCCGTGCTCGGTCAACCCCACGTAAACGCCCACCCGGTTTTTGGGAACCGAATCCCAATCCACACCCGAATCGAGTCTGGCCTCGTTTGCGCAGTAAATGGCAATGCTTCCGGCGCGGGTGCCGACACGCAATTGCTTGCGGCTCTGGTGGCGGGTGGCCTCAAACTCGCAAACGCCGGCGTGGACCGGCCCCATGTAACGCATGTCGATGGTCCGAACCCCCGATTTGCCCGCCAGCAGGTTATCGCGGAATTCCCGAAGGTTGCTGCCGTTCGGGGAGGTCAGGCCGATGCCGGTGATGACTATGCGTGATGTGCCCATCTGCGAAAAAAGGAAACATCAATGACACCGCTTCCCCGGCCCTGTCAATCAGGCATCGTCATTGGATAAAACCTGTTTGAGCTTATTCAACAAGGTCTCCGCCGTGTAGGGTTTGGGGAGGAAATGTTTCACCCCGGCTTCGCTGGCTTTGGCCACTTTCCCGTTTGAGCTGATGCCGCTGGCCCCGATGATGCGCACGTTGGGATTGAACCGGCGCAACACTTTAATGGTCACGACTCCGTCCATCACCGGCATCACCATGTCGGTCAACACGACGTCGATCTCCTTTTGACGGGATCCGTAAATGGCGACAGCCTCCGCGCCGTCACAGGCGAGAATCACTTTGTAGCCGAACGCCTCCAGGGTTTGCCGGGTGATTTGCCGGATGGAAGCTTCATCATCAACGACCAAAACCGTCTCACCCCGGCCGCGGGGCAATTCGACGTTGGGTTCCTCCCCGTCGTCCTCCTTCGCTTCGACGACGGCCGGCAAGTAAACCCGAAAGAGCGTGCCCCTGCCTTTTTCGCTGTAGGCGCGAATGAAACCGCCGTGACTTTTGGCGATGGCCATCGCGGTCGAGAGGCCGAGCCCGGTGCCTTTGCCGACTTCTTTGGTGGTGAAAAACGGATCGTAAATTTTCTCGATGATTTCCGGCGGGATGCCGGTTCCGTTGTCGCTGACATCGATGCGCACGTGCGGCCCCACGCGGGCCTCGATATTCATCCCGGCGTAATGGTCATCGATGAGCATGTTGTCGGCGTTGATTTCAATTTCGCCACCCTCCGGCAGGGCGTCCCGGGCATTCACGACCAAGTTCAGCAGGATTTGGTGAAGTTGGGTGGGATCGCCCGAAACCATCCACAACTGGGAATCGACCCGGGTTTTGACCCGAATGTTTTTCGGAAAGGTGTCGGTCACGATCTTCTCCATGTCCCCGATCAGGTGCTTGAGATGCACCGGTCGCCGGTCGCCGTCCACTCCGCGGGCGAAGGAGAGCACTTGGCTAACCAATTGAGCGCCCCGTTTGGCGCT
>PXDN01000370.1 GCA_003566375.1 Opitutia bacterium | reverse complement strand
GCTTCCATGCGGAAGCGCCCCGTTTCGTTTTGTGCGGACCCAAAATCGGGTCGGCAATCAAAGGGAAGCAACTTTTCTTTTTCGCCTTTAGCATTGTCAACTTGAGAGGGGAATTGTCTGCTCTTAGCCAATGGCCACGACCGAGACCGATCCATTGCCCATCATTCCATTCACCCGCCCCGCGCGGGCGGTTGTGCGATTGCCCGGATCGAAGAGCATCACCAACCGTGCCTTGATCCTGGCCGCGCTCGGGCGGGGGCCGGTCGAGCTGCGCAACGCCTTGTTCAGCGAAGACACGGAAATCATGATCGACTCCCTCACCCGTCTTGGCTTTCGGGTGCGGGCGGACCGGGAGAAAGATACCGTTCACGTGCATGGGGAGGGCGGACGCATTCCCAACAACCGGGCTGAACTGTTTGTGGGCAACGCGGGCACCGCGGCCCGTTTCCTGACCGCCCTTTGCTGTCTGCATCCGAATGGTAAATACAAACTGGACGGCGTGGAGCAGATGCGCAAGCGCCCTATGGTTGGGCTGTTGCGGGCTCTTTCCGCCCAGGGAGCCGGCATTGAGGCCGTGGACGATGGGTTTCCATTGGAATTGCAAACCAGAGGGCTGGCCGGAGGGCCGGTTGAAGTGGATGCCCGCGCCAGTAGCCAAATGTTGTCCGCCCTTCTGATGGTGGCGCCCCTGGCCCGCCGCGACACGGTTTTTCATTTGGCCAACGGGGACGTCCGCCTGCCATTCGTGGTGATGACCCTGCGAATGATGGATCAATTCGGCCAAGAGGTCTTTCCCGCCGTGCGCCGCCGCGTGTTGGGGCAAACCCCGGCGGGGCACTGGACTTTCCGGGGCAAGGAGCCGACAATCATCATTCCGGCGGGCAACCTTTACCGGAAGCCTCCCGATCATCCCTATGAAGTGGAGGCGGATGTCACGGCGGCGGGGTATTTCCTGGCCCTGCCCTTGGTCACGGGCGGTAGCTTGACCATTGAAAATTTGACGACCCGGGGGCACAGCCTGCAAGGAGACGCCGCGTTTTTCCGCGTATTGGAAAAACTGGGATGCAAGATTGATGAAACCTTGGACGCGGGCACGACCTCGGCTTTGGAGGACAGGGTGTCCGGGCTCGATTTGTCGGAAGATTTCACCAATTTCTCCGACACCTTTCTGACTCTTGCGGCCATCTCCCCGTTGCTGCGCGGCGAGATTTCCATCACCGGAATTGGCCACACCCGCAAACAGGAAACCGACCGGGTGGCGGCCATGGCGGCGGAGTTGAAAAAACTGGGCCAGCACGTAACCGAAGACCACGATGCGTTGCGCATCCGGTCCCGGCCCCTGCCGGTTCCCCAGAGTGCCCACAAACACCACGCGGTGGAGACCTACCGGGACCACCGGTTTGCCATGAGTTTCGCTCTGTTGGGTTGCCGCGACCTGCGTGGGGACGCGCGCCCGTGGCTGGCCATTCGCGATCCCGGTTGTTGCGCCAAAACCTTTCCCGGATTTTTTGCCACCCTGGAAGCCGTGCGCCGCGGCAGCCATGGAAACCTTCCGATTCGTTAAACCGAACCGCCCCTTTATTTTGCATCATGATTGATTCGTCAGAACCGTTTGTCATCATCGCCATCGACGGCGGGGCGGCCACTGGAAAATCCACCACCGCGGGCGCGGTGAGCGCCCGGTTTCATCTGCTCCATGTGGACACCGGGGCGTTTTACCGGACCATCACCCTGGCGCTGCTGGAAGCGGGGGTTTCTCCCTGCGATGCCGCCGCCGTGGCCCGGGCCTTGCCCGGCTTGGCCATCACAACCGGTGCCAGGGGCCGCCGGGCGGTTATGGAACTCAATGGCGGGGATCCCGCCGCCCGGTTGCGGGAGCCCCGCGTGAATGAAAATGTATCCCACTTCGCCGCCTTGGACGAGGTGCGGGATTTTTTGCTCGAGTACCAGCGTGGCCAGGCCGATGTGGCGCTGGAGCACGGTTTCCGGGGATTGGTTATGGAGGGCCGCGATATCGGATCGGTGATTTTTCCCGACGCTGATTTCCGTTTTTTTCTCCAAGCGGAGGAGTCCGAGCGCACGCGCCGCCGGGCTTTGCAGGGAGAGACCGATGAGATCGGGAAACGCGACGCCATGGACGCCGGCCGCAAGTCCGCGCCACTGATTTGTCCTCCCGGCGCGATGACCATCAACACCACGGCTCTGTCGTTGGACGAAGTGGTCGAAACCATCAGCCGGGAAGTGGAAACCAGGTTGCCCCGCGCTTGTTCCGCATGAAACCGATCTACGGTCTCGGGCATTTTTTTTCCAACGCCCTGCATGATCTTTTCTTCACCGGAGAAGCGGGCGGCACGGAATTCATACCGCGGGAAGGACCGTTTATCCTGGCGGCCAATCATGTCAGTTTCCTCGATCCGATGATCTTCGGAGCCAAGGTTCCCCGCGAAATCCACTACCTTGCCAGAAAAACATTGTTCAAGAAAGGTTTCGGAGGATGGTTGTTGCGGGAAGTGAATGCCCTGCCAGTGGATTTGGATAGCGACTCCGATGTCAGTGCCATCAAGCAGGTCCTCCGGTTGCTGCGGGCGGGGGAGGGGGTGTTGCTTTTTCCCGAGGGCACGCGCACCCGGGACGGTAATTTACAGGCCGGTCGTGGCGGGGTCGGCTTGATCGCCTGCAAAGCGCGGGTGCCCGTGGTTCCGGCGCGGATTTTCGGGGCCTTCGAGGCGTTTGGAAGGCATCTCCCCAAGCCCCTCCTTTTCCGTTCCGTGAGCGTCGGGTTCGGCCCTCCCCTGCAACCGGAGGATTTTGATGGAGGAGGGTTGGGAAGGGAGCGCTACCAACATGCCTCGGGCGCGATCATGCGGGCAATCGAGGCGATCCGTCCTCCGGAAGAACCGGGGTGTTGAGGCAAACCGGAACTGGACCCGTTGGAAAAGGTTGGCAATACTCGCTTCATGACACTTGACGCCTCCATTCGGGAACTGCGCGAAACCCTGGACAAGTTGCCTTCCATCGCTTCAGGGATCGAACAGGCAACCGGGATCATTCTCAACACTCTGCGCCGGGGAAACAAATTGCTGCTGGCCGGCAACGGCGGAAGCGCGGCCGAGGCCCAGCATTTTGCCACCGAGCTGGTCGGTCGTTTCAAAGGCAACCGCCGTTCCCTGCCCGCCGTTGCCCTGACGAGTGACGGAACCCTGATGTCGTGCATCGCCAATGATTTTGGGTGGGAATCGGTTTTCGTCCGCCAAGTGGAGGGCCTGGCCCGTCCGGGCGATGTGGTGATCGGGTTTTCCTCCAGCGGAAATTCGGCGGATTTGATCGCGCTCTTTGAGGAAAGCGGAAGGCAAAATTTGGATACAATATCCTTTCTTGGGCGCGGAGGCGGGCGTTGCCGGGGCTTGGCCGGGTGTGAAATCATCGTTCCGAGCGAATCCACGGCGGCGGTTCAAGAGGTTCATTTGTTGCTCATCCACCACATCTGCGAACAAATTGAGAAGGCGTTTCCCCCGCCCTCGTCTGCTTGAGGGAAGAGTCAGAGGCGGCAAGTTTTGCAGAGATCAAGCAGCAGACGGTAACAGAGATCCAACTGGCCGGTTTCGATGAATTCGCCATCGGTGTGGGCTTGGGCAATGTCGCCCGGACCAAAGACGAGGGCGGGAATGCCCGCCGCGGCGTAGGCGGTGGCGTTGGTCATGTAGGGTGCGGCGAGAAAATCACACGCACCGGCGGCGCGCTCCACGGCGGCGGCCAGTTGCCGGGAAAAGGGATGCTGGGGCGGGGTTTCCATACCGGGGCGGTCCAGCCAGGCCGGTTCGACGGTCATGCCGGGGAGTTCGCCCAGGCGGGTTTGGATATCGGCGAGAACCGCGGCCCCGCTTTCATTTGGCAAGAGGCGCCGGTCCACCTCGATCACGCAGTGATCCGGGACCACGTTGACCGCCTGCCCGCCTCGAATGGTGCCGATGTTCAGGGTGGGCCGACCCAGGTTGGGATCCGGTTCCCGCGAAGCCAGCTCCGATGCCAAATTTTCGAGTTCTGAGAGGACGGGCGCCATCCGGTTGATGGCGTTTTTCCCCCGTTCCGGAAAAGCGCTGTGGGCCGCCACTCCACGGCTGGTGATGCGAAAGCGCAAAACTCCTTTGTGGGCGTGGATGATATTCAAAAGGGTGGGCTCGCCGGTTATGGCCGCCGCCAGGGGCAGACCGGCCTCCATCAGGCGAAAGGCCCCGCTCTGTTTTTCCTCTTCGTCCACCGTGGCCGCGAAAATCAACGGGATGGCCAGTTCCTCCGGGCGCCGGGCGAAGTATTCAAACACGGACAAAAACACCGCGAGGGATCCTTTGGTGTCGCAGGCGCCCCGGCCAAAAATTTTACCGTCGCGAAATTCCGGACGAAACGGGTCACCCGTTGTCCAGCCGTCGGCGGCCACCGTGTCGAGGTGGGCTTCCAGCAGCAGTCCCGGTTGCGCCGGATCGCCCGCGCGGGCGATCAGGTTGGAGCGGCCGGGGAAAACCTCTTGCCGGATGGTCTCCATGCCGGAACGCTCGAGACGGGCGGCCACCATGTCGGCGATGGCGGCCTCTCCCTGGCCTCCAAAGGCGGGATTGACGCTGGGGATGGCGATCAGTTCGCCCAGCAGCGCGGCCAAATCAGCTTGTGCGTCCGTGCCCATCAGGCGGCGCCGGGGTTCACGCGAGCCAGCGGTCGCGGTTTTCCACGATGAAGGCGTCGTCGGTGAATTCCGGATACGCCGTGTGGACGCGCCGGAGTTCCTCTTCCTGGCCCGGGGAAAGGGTTTCCTCCGGATTCAGGCACCAAATGCCCGGCATCAGCCCCTGGCCCGAAAGGATGTGATGGATGCCGGGTATGCAACCGGCGAAATCGTGGGCCACGTCGAAGAGGGCGGCGTTGTAGTCGGTGAGGGCAATGTTGCGCGTCCACCATTCGGGTGACATCGTTTCCTCCGACCGGGCTTGCTTGATTTCCCCCAGCAGGGTAACGGCCGCTTTCGTGCCGACGCCCCACTGGCCAAGCAGCCCCCCTTCGATCCAGCGGGTTTCGGGTTTCCCTTCCTTGCCGGGAAATCGGAACGGGGTGAGAAGATCCGCGATGATGTTGTCGTCGTTGCCGGTGTAGAGGGCGATGTCGTTGCGCCCGGCTTCCATCACCGCGCGGACGACATCGATGGTTTTGTAGCGGTTGAAGGGCGCGATCTTGATGGCGGCGACGTTTTCGATTTCGGCAAAGCGGCGCCAGAAGGAGAAGGAGAGGGAGCGGCCGCCGACGGCCGGTTGCAAATAAAAGCCGATCAAGGGGATTGCCCCGGCAATTTCCCGGCAATGGTCGAGAATCTCATCATCTTTCCCGTCGCGCCAGGCGGTCAGGCTCAGGAGGGCCGCCTCGTAGCCGTGCTTGAGGGCGGTTTCGACTTCCCGCAACGCCTGGTCGGTTTTTCCGCACACCCCGGCTATTTTGATAAACGGGCGCGGGCGGGCGGCGAGTTGCCCGTCGATGGTGGCTGAAGCCAGTTCCAAGACCGGTTCGTAAAGGGCGTGCTCGGGATCGCGGATTTCAAACTGGGTGGAATGCACCCCCACCGCCAACCCGCCCGCGCCCGCGTCCACGTAATAGCGGGTGAGCGCTTTTTGGTGTTTCTCCGAGAGTCGGCGGTTGGCGTCGAGAGCGAGTGGTTGGGCCGGGATGACTTGGCCGGACAACAGATGGGAGCGGATGGGATTCATGAATGGACGGGAAGTTGATGGGTGAACGGGAACGGGAGCCGGTGGTTAGAATTTACCGCTGCGGGCTTCGAAGTGGGTGGGTTTGCCTAGAAGTTGGCCCCCTTTTTGCAGATGGGCGGCCACCCAATCGATCATTTGGTCGAGGGAAACGGTCGGTGGTCCAAACAAGTCCATCGACTTGGCGGCGTTGCTCAACCAGGCGGTGGTTTGTTCTTCACCGGTGAAACGGACCGGCTTTCCGAATTTTTCGGAAAAGGTTTCAGCGATTTTCCGCACGGTTATGGTTTCCGGCCCCGTCACATTGAGAATGAACGGAGGGGTGGAGGCGTGGTCGAGCAATTGTATGGCCCGCGCCGCCGCGTCTCCCTGCCAGATGAGGTTCACATGGCCGGTGGAAACATCCACCGGTTCGCCGTTGAGAACTTTGGAGGCGATGTCAACCAGCACGCCGTAGCGCAGGTCGATGGCGTAATTCAGGCGGTAAATGGAAACCGGGGTTTGGTTGCGCTTGGAGAAATAAGTGAAAATCCTCTCCCGTCCCACACAGGAATTGGCGTAATCTCCGGGAGGGCCGATGTCGTCTTCCTCCGAGGAACCGCCGCTGTCCACCGGCACAAATGGATACACGCACCCGGTGGAGAAGGCGACGATGCGGGAACGGGCGAACTTTTCCGCCGCGTAAGCCGGGACGATGGTGTTCATGGCCCAGGTCAGTTCCGGGGCGGAGGAGGCGCCGAATTTGTGCCCGGCCAGAAACAGGACGTTGTCCGCTTCGGGCAAACGTTGCACCGCCCCCCGGTCGATCAAATCGCATGGGATGACTTCCGCGCCGTAGCCCCGCAACAGGTTGGCCGATTCGGGATCGGAAAAGCGGGAGACCGCCAGCACGCGGTTCTTTTTGCCGAGTTTATCCAATCCCTGGCGCAGCATGGAGATCACCGTCGGCCCCATTTTGCCGCCGGCTCCCAGAACGGCGATATCACCCTCAAGCCGTTTCAGGGTAGTGAGAACCCCCTCCGTGGGTTTTCCCAAAAAGAGATTGATATCCGTTTCCGAACTAGGTATTTCTACCACTTTGTTATCCATGCCGAACCTTTCATAACCGTTTAGTTACAATCATGCAATTGGACACGCCCTGTAATGGCAACATGAAAAAGTCCCAAATCACCAAGGCCCGGCTCTTGTCGGTGGCCATCCAAGTGTTTGCGGACAAAGGTTTCTCTGGTGCCACCGTTGATGAGATCGTGGCCGCCGCCGGCATCAACAAGCGGATGGTGTATCATTATTTCGGCAGCAAGGAAAAGCTCTACCAAGCCGTTCTGAAGGAGGTATATGAACGCTTGGCCAACATCGAGTTGAAAACGTTTTCCCATCCCGACGACCCGGAAAAAGTCATCGAACAGGTCATCCAAATTTACTTCGCTTTTTTACAGGACAACCCCGAGTTCGTGAATTTGCTTCTTTGGGAAAATTTAAACCGCGGCCACGGAATCGAGCGGGCCGACTTCGAGCTGACCAAGGATCCCGCCCTGCACCATCTGGATGAAACCCTGCAAAAGGGCATCGCCATTGGCCGTTTCCGGTCCGATGTGGATGTGCGGCATTTTCTCATCAGCCTGATTGGACTCTGCCTGATTTATTTCTCAAACCGCTACACCCTGTCCAAAACCTTGCACGTGAACCTGAGTTCTCCAAAAGTCCTGAAGGATGGACTGGCTCATGTAACCAAAATGGTGATGCGGGGCATCCGGCACTGAATCGGCAAATGGGAAAATATTATGTGGCGGTGGATTGCGAAGGCGTGGCCTGTGGAGTCGGTTCTCCGGGAGGCAGCCTCAACGCTTCCCGGAATTTGGATTTCGTCCGTTTGCAGGCCACCCGCGAGGCGGACGCGGCGGCGCGGGCGCTTTTTGATTCCGGGGCGGAGCGGGTGGACCCCTGCACCGTGCGCCGCCGCCACCAGTCCATCACCGACCGTTTTTAGATCAGGCGGCTGGTTGTATCCGATTTATTAATGCGCGGAATCGGGGAGAAGGGTTACTTGCAACCGCAGGAAGCGGCGGCCGCTGTCCTCCAGGGCAACCGGGTCTGTCACCCGGAAACGGGGGGTGCCGTCTTCCGCCGGTTCGAGTTCCGTCCATGGGGCTTCCTCGGGAGTGAGCGTGGTCCAATCGGCTAGGTCGGTGCCGGCCTGCACGGTGATTGCCAAATCCGAGCGGTCGTCGCGGCCCTCCTCCCCGGCGGCCAGACGGAAAACCAGGCTGAGGTGCCGTGCCTCGCCGATTTCAACCATTTCAACGCGGGGTTGATAAGCGAGTCCGGGCTCTTCCGGGTCGTGGCCGAAGGCGTAGGCGAGGAGATTGGGGAAACCGTCACCGGACGCGTCGCAGGTCATCCCGGCCCGCGCGGTGAGCGCGTCTTCACGGAATTGGTCCAGAACCCACCAGTCGCGCGGGCGCGGATCGACGAGAAAGAAAAACGCGGTCGGGTCGCCGGTCAGGAGTTCGCCGTCGGAAACCCGTTCACCCGAGGGTTCCAAGGAGAGAATGTGTATGCCCCGTTCCTTGAACACCCAATTGTAGTGGGAGTGGCCGCCGGAGATTTCGGTCACCGATCCAAAAGGCGGGGCATCGGGGCGGGTGTCCATGAACATGTTCGGCCCGGCCGCGGAGGCGGTGTAGAGGAAAAACGGACCTTCCCCGGCGTAATCGGCGAGCGTGAGGTTGACTTCACCGCCAAAAGGACCCGAAAAATGGTTGGTGGGAATTCCATAGGCGTTGAAGCCGAGAAAAAGCACTTTGGCGCGCTCCACGGTCGGGAGCAGGTAGTAGGAATCGCCGGGTTCTCCCAAAAAAGAAAAGGCCGGCGGCACGTTTTCCGGCACGGTGCGGATGGCCTCCGGATTAACCAGCAGAATGGTCGAATCAGGCGTGTGGGCTTCCCCTGGAATTCCGGAATCGCCCCGGTCCACCTTCAGGCTCCATTCCCCGGTTCCCGTTTGATGGCCGATGCTTAAATCGGTGTGAAACTCCGAAACGATTTTCCAATCGTTCCAAATGGTGCCGGAGGCCGTTGCGGGCAAGATGGATGCACCCCCGGCAAGCAGGGTGATGAGTAAACACCGGATTAAACGTTTCATTGGAAAAAACGAGCCATTACCGCTTCCCTTGGCGCGGTCACGTTGGTTATTGGGCTTCCGGGGGCATGGCGATGTTTTCCCCCGACTCGATCCGCTGTTTGAGTGCTTCGGCCCGGATCGATTCCACATGCCCGTCCGCAAACAGATAGTTGGCGGTTCCGCTGGTGCGGCCGGGGTCTTCGCCGCCCGCGCGGTGACGGTTGGGAGCTATGTCGTTGATCACGGCTTGCCAGTTTCCGCCCCAGTTGGAGGCGTGGGTGTGGTCATCGGTCGGGGCCAGCCCCCGGTGGTCCGCTTCGATGAAGGCGAGTATGGTGCGGGAGGGGGCCTTTAGCGCGTCCAACCTGCGGAAATCGGGGCCGGTGGGTTGGCCGAATTCATCCGTCGGGGGGAAGAAAATGATGTCGTTCATGATGTAACTGGTGGCCCAAGTCACCTCGCGCATCTCATCGGCCCGCGGGTCGGAGGGGCAGATGCGAACTTCGTCCACGTTGCCCAAATACGAACGCAGGGATAGCACCCAGGAGTCTTCCGCGTGCAAATGGGCAATGCCGGGGAGCAGGCCGTCGTTTTCATCCGCGTAGAGTCTCAGGCCGATGCCGATTTGCCGCATGTTGGAGGCGCATTGGGCGGCGCGGGCGCTGGCCCGCACTTGGGCGGTCAGGGGAATGAGCAGCGCGGCCAAAATCCCGATAACCGCGATCACCACCAGCAATTCGATCAGCGTGAAGCCGGAGCGGGCCGGGGGGCCGCCGCGGTGAAACAGGCTTGAATTGTCAGGATTTGTAACCATTTTGATAATGCAAATATGTGGCATTTAGCACCCGGCGCAACCTCTTTCGGCGGAATCTTGTTTCCACCCGGTGCCACCGCGACGAACGCAAAGTTGGAAGATCGTTACTTCCGGCTTGGTTGAGGCAACCGTATCGGGGAGAGCGGGTTTTTATGGGGGGGCGCAACCGTTCCGCCCCGAAAATGTTTCACGCCTGTCGCAAGAGCGGTCATTCCAGGCTTGGGTAAACCGGCGTGTTGGAAATAAATGGGCTGTGATGAAATCGCACAAGTTCGGCTGGGGGTGGGCCGTTATCTTTTCCGCCCCTCTTTTCTTCCTTCAAGCCGCGGCGGTCAATCCCTCGGCTCCTGAAGTGCCGGATGCTCCGCCGGCGCCGGCCGGAGACGGCCATTATTGGTGGAAAGGCAATCTCCACACCCACACCTTGTGGAGTGACGGGGACCATTTTCCCGAAATGGCCGTCCATTGGTATCTTAAAAACGGGTACCATTTTCTGGCCCTTTCCGATCACAATATTCTTTCCCGCGGCCAGCGCTGGCTCAATCCCCGCACCAACCGTCACATTTCCCGCACCGGCGGGATGGCGGCGGTCGAAGCCTACCGGGACCGGTTCGGCGACCACTGGGTCGAAACCCGCGGCGGGGGCGATGATTTTGAGGTCCGGCTCAAGCCGCTGAACGAGTTCCGCGCCCTCTTTGAGCGCGCGGGTCGGTTTCTCATGCTCGAGGGGGAAGAAATCACCGAACGCGCCCACGTCATCCACGTCAATGTCACCAACATCGCCGAAATGATTCCCCCGCAAACCGGGGAAACGGTGGCCGACACCATCCGCCTCAACATTGAGGCCGCGTTGAAGCAGGGGGAGCGGTTTGGGCAACCGATGCTGCCCCACCTCAACCACCCGAATTTTCGCTGGGCCGTGCGCGCCGAGGACATGATCCCGGTGGAGAACCTGCGTTTCTTCGAGGTTTACAACGGCCACCGCGGAGTGGGGAATTTCGGCAACGATGTGCATATCGACCTCGACCGGATGTGGGACATCGTGCTGACCCGGCGGTTGGCGGAAGAGCAGTTCGGCTTGGTTTACGGGTTGGCCACCGATGACACCCACAACTACGGAAACAGTGCCAGCGATGTTTCGCGTCCCGGCCGCGGTTGGGTCATGGTCCGTTCCCGTTTCCTCACGCCCGAGCATTTGATCGCGGCCATGAAGGCGGGCGATTTTTATTCCACCACTGGGGTCAAACTTCGCGAAATCATCAGCGAAAACAATCGCCTGGCCGTGGAGATCGAGCCGGAGGAAGGGGTGGACTACACCATCCAATTCATCGGCACCCGCCAAGGGTACGACCGGACCACCGAGCCGGTGATTCGCCCGAAACCGGCCGGAAAAATCGCCGATATCACCGGGCGCTGGGTGTTTGTGCAGGCGGTGGCCGACCGGGATGCCGGACGCCAAACCCTGCGGGTTTACGATCCGGAAAAGGATGTCTGGAAAGAAGCCTCCATCGCCCTTCCGGCCGGGGAAACCCGTCCCGCCGGTTCCCTGCACATCCCCAGCCGGAACCCGGGCTTCGCCCACCGCGGCGGTCTGCGTGATCTTCGGTTTTGGCACCGGGCGAGGACGCGGGACGAGGCCGTTGCCGACATGCGCCGCGTCCTGACCGGACGGGAAAGCGGCTTGGCAGGGTATTGGCGGTTCGATGAAACCTCCGGCACCACCATCGCCGACCGGGCGGGAAACCGCCCCGGCACCCTGCGGGGCGGACGGTTTGAGCGAAATGATCGGCCCGGCCCGCGCTTTCAAGAGAGCGGCGATTTCGTCGAGGTCGCTGACAGCGCCGGCCTCGTGCCGGGAAGCAACAGTTTTTCCATTGAAATGTGGGTCAAAACCGATGCCGCGGCCTCCGGTTGGAACCTGCCCTTCGAGTGGCCGGGCGGCGACCGGATTTATGTGGGCCAGGATGTTGGCGAAGGGTGGAATTTCGTGGTGACCACGGGCGGCGCGCGCACCGACACCCATAACGGGGAATCCGATGAATGGGAGGAAGCCCGCACCACCCGAATCCACAGTCCGGAAATCGGGAAAATCCTTGCCGAGACGCGGGGCTCCCGGGGTGTTTACGAATTCACGGGCGACGAAATCTACGTCCGCGCCAAAATCATTTCCTCGAAACCGAAGGAGAATCCTTTTGCCGAAGGCGAACGGGAAAAGGCGTGGATCCAACCGGTGATTCCCGGAACGGATTGACGGCGGCGGAGGGGCGGCCGCGCGGCCGTCTCCCTTGGCTCCGGATCACACCGGAAACAATTTGCGCAGTTCCTCCGGAGAGGGACGGCTGCCGAATTCCGAGAGTTGGAAAGCCTCCGCCCGGCGGACGGCCCGCCCGCGGGTTTCTCCGTAACTCCGGATCAAGTCGTCCCGGTATTGATCGGCCACGCCGGCGTCCCGCGCGAGATACCAGTTTTCCACGAAGGCGCGGCGCCCGGCTTCGTCGGCGGGAATCGGGTCGGCCACCCCGGCGTTCCACGGCAGCCATTCCAAAAACTGCGAGGGCATGGCCAAAAAGGAATCGAGTTTTCTATCGGCCACCGGGTCGATGTCCACCACCACGTCGGGTTCGAACGGACTCGGCTGGCGAAAATTATCCTGCAGGAAAAGACAGACCGGCAACCGCTCCAGCCGGGGTTCGTCCGGCGCGTAGTGGGGAACGGTCACCAGAAACGAGGCGTCTTGCACGAGGATGGAGGTGTAGCGGTGATCGGGGTGGTAATCGTTGGGCCGGTGAGTCAGAACCACGTCGGCCCGCCAGGAGCGCATCAGGCGGACCACCTGCTCCCGCGCTTCGAGGGTCGGCATCAGTTCCCCGTCGGGAATCGGCAGCACCTTGTGATCGGCGCCCAGCAATTTGGCGCTGGCGGCGGCTTCCTCCGCGCGGACCTTGACCAACTCGTCGGGCGGGATCCGATGATGGCCGCGCCGTCCGTCGGTCATGGAGACGATGTTGACGCGGTGCCCCCGGTCGGCCCACAAGGCGGCGGTCCCGGCGGCCTTCACTTCCCCGTCATCCGGGTGGGCGCCGATGATCAAAATGTTCAACGGCCGCCCGGCGGGCGCGCGGTAGGGAGGAACTGACAACCCGGTCAACGTGGTGCTTTTCATAAGCCGCCCATGTTTGGATAAAACCGGGCATTGTCGCGATTATTTACAGCAAAAAAGTTCATTAATCGCTGAAGTCAGCCGGACGCATCGTGGTTCCCGTGAAAGATAAAAATGCGGCCCATTTTCGGAGAAACCACTCCGAATTCCTCATGCCACCGTGGTCACGGAAAAGCGGCCGCCGGCACTGTGGTGCCAGACATGCTTCAAAAGGTCGAAAATCGCCAATTCATCCTCGCTGAGGCCTTCCTCGCCCGCCCGCCGTTGTTCGGCATCCAGGCCTGAGCCGGCATTTCATATTGGCGGTTCGCTTTACGGCTGTGCGTTTGTTTTTTCGCCATGAAAAGTGACCCGTCCGGGCACAAAAAAAACGCGCCGGAGCGCGTTTTTTTCAACATGGCGGGATAGACGGGACTCGAACCCGCGGCCT
>PXDN01000403.1 GCA_003566375.1 Opitutia bacterium | reverse complement strand
TCATCCCCCGGGCACAGCTTGTGGGGCTGCTGTACACCTATTCAGCACTGGTCCCCCCTACCTGGCTCGACGCTCTCACTGAGGCCACCGTCACGGCCGTGGAGACCCTGCACGAAGACGCCCTTGCCGGGGGTGGCGATGGCCTCCGCTACGCTCTCGATCTGGCGGAGACGGACTCGCTTCCGTCCTCTTTCAAAGAGCGGCTTATGGCTCGGCTCGGCGACCTGGCCCCCCGGGTCGTGTGCACAGATCCGGAAGAATGGGACGGATACTGCGCCACACCACTGAAAATCGCTCCGGCCCGGGAATCCGCCCTGGTAGACCTCCTGTGGGACGATCTCCAGACGTATCTCGATTACGTCATCGCCCAGCAGACCGACGAGGGAGCCTGGGAACCGACCTGGACGTGGGGCGGCGTCTATCCGGACACATGGACGGAAGCTGAGCGCGAGTGGCGAGGCTATCTTACGCTGGAGACACTGACCTCCCTGCGCTCCTTCGGACGACTGGAGACGCCACAGCCGTAGTCTGGTGACAGCCTTGCGCAAGAGCGAGTTCACCCTCAAGAGCGAGTATCGCTACAATCGCAGCGGACCGGTTCGCTGGATCCTCTCCCACGCCATGCGCTATCCTCTGTTCCCCATCGGTGCGATCCTGGCTGCTGCCCTGAACAACTGGGCCTACAGCTACCGGCAGGTTCTCATAGGTGACGCCTTCGACCTGATCATCGCGCCGGACTGGCAGACATCGGCTCTGCTGGTCATCGCCCTTTGGATTGCGGCGGCCGCGGTAGCTCAGGGGCTCACCGGCTTGCTGCGCAGCCTCGCCACCGAGTTCCTGGCCCAGCGCGTCGAACGAGATACCCGCGACGAGCTGTATGCCGATCTCCTGGGTAAGAGTCAGACGTTCCACAGTCGGCAGCGGATCGGCGACATCATGGCCCGCGCCACGAACGACGTCCGTCAGCTCAACCTCATGTTCAGCCCCGGTCTGATGCTCATTATTGACTCGGCCATGGCGATCATCTTGCCGGTGATGCTGATCGCGCAGCTCCATTGGCGTCTGCTGCTCGTTCCGCTGATCTTCGTGGCGCTGTGGGCCTGGACAGTCGCCGATTACAATCGGCGACTGAAGCCGGTGAGCCTGGCCCAGCGGCAGCAGTTCGGCGACATGAACGCCGTGTTAGCGGAGGCCATCGCCGGAATCGAGGTGGTCAAAGCCAATGCTCAGGAGCGCCACGAGTGGAAGCGGTTCGTCGGCAACGCCCGCCGCTTTCGCGATACCTTCGTAGAGCAGGGCAAGATCCAGGCCAGGTACTGGCCGATGCTGGTGTTCACCTTCGCCTGGGCGGGCGGTCTTCTTCACGCGCTGCTGCTCTGGCGTCAGGGCGGCATCAGCCTGGGCCAGGCGGTGGCCTTCATGGGGCTACTCGGCACGCTGCGCTTCCCCACCTTTATCTCCATCTTCTCCTTCAATCTCGTTCAGCTGGGCGTAGCAGCGGCCCGCCGCATCTTGGAGCTGGTCAAGACGGAGACCGAGCTTGACGAGAACGAGCGTGGCGCCTCGCAACCAATCCAGGGCCAGGTCACCTTCGAGAATGTGAGCTTCTCCTACAACGGGAAACCGGTACTGACGGACGTCAGCTTCGTGGCGCGGCCCGGCGAGACCGTTGCTATCGTGGGTCAGACCGGTTCCGGAAAGACCACCCTCACCCGCCTCATCAATCGCATATACGACGTCGGCGACGGACGGGTGCTGGTGGACGGTATCGACGTCCGGGACTGGCAACTCGAATCGCTCCGCTCCCAGGTCTCGACCATCGAGCAGGACGTCTTCCTCTTCTCGCGAAGCCTGGCCGAGAACATCGCCTTCGGCTGCGCTGATGCCGACCAGGAGGCCATCAAAGCAGCTGCTCAAGCGGCTCAGGCCCATCAGTTCATTAGCACCTTTCCGGAGGGGTACCAGACGGAGATCGGCGAGCGGGGCGTCACCCTCTCGGGCGGGCAGCGCCAGCGTATCGCCATCGCCCGGGCCTTCCTCACTGAGCCCAGCATCCTCATTCTCGACGATAGCACCAGCGCCATCGACAGCGCCACTGAGGATCAGATCCAACGCGCTATGCGGCGGATCAGCCGGCAACGAACCACGTTTATGATCACCCATCGCCTCAGTCAGATCCGCTGGGCTGACCGGATCCTGGTCCTGCAGCGGGGCAGACTCGTGGATCAGGGCACCCACGAGGACTTGATGGGCCGAAGCGCCGACTACCGGCGCATCTTCTCCAGGGATGACTAGCAACCCAGATGGCGCATAGCGTGAGGAGCAAGATGCACGACATAGAACGGAAGGCGGCAGTTCCCGCGACCATCAATGGGGGTTCCCATGGGAGGGTGAACCCACCGCGACGGGCTCTGTCTGCGGGCGACCTGGGCTGCCACGACGTAACTAGCCTGACGCAGAAGAGGCACACCCGCCCGGTGTCCGATCAACGGTACCGCGCGTTGGACTCGACCGCAGCAAATCTGGCCGAGGGCTGTTCTCGCGCCCCAGGCAGAGATCGAGCTTTCGCGGTGAATGCTCACTGGGTGCGGCCCGCGAGAGCCAGCCGTGGTCTTGCGCAGGACGCCACGTGCTGGAGAACAAGGTTGGTCGACACCGGCTCCAGCTGCTGGCCGCGATCATCGGTCTGCTGCGGACCATGATCGCGCAACAGCGTGGGCGCACCCTGCACGAGCAAAGAGTCCCGTACCGAGCTGTCCCGATCAGCCACCAGCTGGACGACCGGTTGACAGACGTACGGCTCTCGGCGCACTGATCTTACGTCTCCAATTCACGTTTTACACCGCTATGGGATTTATTCTAGACGGACTGGACACAGAGGACTACGACCGGGCCTACACCGACCGACAGCTCATCGGCCGCATCGTCGCCTACTTTCGGCCGCACACCCGCAAGATGGTATTAGTAGGCGTCATGCTGACCCTCAACTCCGCGGGCGCCACCGCCGGCCCGATTCTGATCTCC
>PXDN01000153.1 GCA_003566375.1 Opitutia bacterium | reverse complement strand
GGTAACCGTGGCGACGTTGGATGTGAGAAAAGGTCGGAACGAACCAATGCTCCGGGCTAGGCCCGGCCCGGCGCTCCGATTGGGAGGCGCCGCGCGCTTGGTGAAGCGTGATGGGTCGGCTGAAAATGCGTTCTTACATTGGACGTTCCTTCCCGCCGCGGCAGCCCCTGGCGGGAAGCCGGAGAAGCCAAAAGGCTTCCGCGGAAAAGGCGAGGTATTTTTTTCACAATATCGATTTCCCATCCAAACTGGCTTGGACGGCGGCTCGTCAGGGGGAAAGTTCGCGCGTTTGGGAATTCATTCTTGAATCCGCTTGAGCCGCTCCTCCACTATTCCGCGCATGCCGCGTCCCCGGAAAATCAAAAGAACGGCCAAGAGCGCCACCCGCCTCCGGGCGGCCCGCTCCGGGTGCACCGCCCTGTTGGTGATTGATGAAACGCCCCTGCGCCAAAAAGCGGTCAAGGATTGCCGTTCGGTCATCCGCCAGCGCGACAAAGCCCGCGGCGAATTGCAACGCTACGAACAGGAAGACTCCCCCGCCTTCTCCCAGTGGTATCACCGGGAATTCGGCGCCGACCTGACCCGCCTGCGCGAGTTGGATCACGAGATTGGGGAACTCGCCGAAATGGTGCGCGAGGTGGAATACATTTCCGTGTTCTCCCGCGATCCGGAATGGAGGATCTACGCCAGTTTCAAGGAGCGGCGCGAAGCGGTGGAGCGCGGAGACCATGCTTCCGGCGAAGATGATGAATTTTCGGAGGGGGAAGAAGACGAAGACCGGGACGATGACGATTGGGAGGATGAAGGGGATTTTGATGACGATTGGGAGGAGGAATTCGAGGAAGAGGAAGAGCGGTTTTGGGAAGAATTTCAGCGGTTTTTTGGCGGCGGAAGGCCGGGAGGCGGTGAAGAGGCATTCGGGCGCGGAGCCCGCGGCGGTCAAAAGGACCCGAACGGAACGGCGGCCCGCGTGAAAGAGATTTACCGCACCTTGGTCCGCCGTCTCCACCCGGATATGATACCGGAGACCGACGCGGTGCGCATGGACCTTTGGAACGCGGTGCAGGATGCTTACCGGGACCGCGATCTGGAACGCTTGGAGATGCTGCTCTCCACCTGCGAAATGGAGGAGGGCGTGGTTTCCGAAAACACCCCGGTTTCCCGCCTCCGCGAAACATGGCGGCACATCAAAGACGCCGTCAACGCCTTGCGTCAACAAACCCGGAAGGCCAAAAAAACACCGGCATGGCTGTTCTCCTCCAAAACCCCGGCTGAAATCCGGGCGATCCACCGAAACATCCAACGCGATATCCGGAGGGATTTGGACGACCGCGATCAGTATTTGCAGAATTTCAAAAACAGAATCGCGCATTGGGAGCGGCAGATGGCCGAGGCCGCCACCGTTCAGCGACCCGCTCCCCAGCGCCCGGCCCGCGCGCGTCCCCGCCGCCGCCCGCCGCCGCCCGAACCCGATCCGCGGCAGACCGAATTTTCGTTCTGAAAAAAACCAGGCGCGTTTCTACCCGTTCCGCGGGCCGTTGCCCAAAGGGCGTTTCATTAACGTCACCCGGGTGCCCCGGTACAGGACCGTTTCCATCTCCGTCCACCCGAGGCGGGCATACCACCCGGCGCGGTCCGGGGTGAAAAGATACAGCTCGCGAAACCCGAGCCGAAGCGCTTCCCCGCCGACCCGGTCCACCAGGGCGGCCCCGATCCCCCGGCCCCGCTGTCCCGGTTCCACAAAAACCGTGGCCAGCCACGGGCTCAGGTCCGGCCGGGTCTCCATATCGTTGGCCACCAGGCTGGCCGACCCGGCCGGAGCGCCCCCGGAGAGCGCGACCCACGTGACCGGCATCGGTTCGGTGCCCCGGCCTTGATCCCCCAGGCGGCGCGCGCGCGCCTCCACCGTGTCGCCCGGATTGAGATCCGCCCATTGCCGGTGGTGCCAGGCGGCGAGCGTGGGAATGACAAAGCGGCACTCGGCCAAAGGGAGGATTAGGGGCTCGGTTTTGGTTTTCATGGTCTCCCAGATTGATGGAACGGAGGGCGGGAGAAAACCGCAATTTCGCAAAAATCTTGCCATCTCCGCCCCGTCTTGCGCAAAACAAGCGCTGATGTTACGATACCCATTGGGTATAACTTTTTGCAGTTTGTGAAATATTTTGCCATGCTTTTCATTGCGGCGGTTGCTTTGGCCTTTCTTTACGGAGGCAAAGGCGACCAGTATTACGTTGTGCAAAGCAAGGTGGCGGCGGACGTTTGGGGATCAGTCAGCCACCGGGTGTATTGCGTGGGAGACCAAACCGGCCAGCGCTATGTATTCGAGGTCTCGTCTCAGGATTTCGAAGTGGTTCAAGTGCACAACCAACTCCGTCCCCAAACGGTGGCCCGCTGGAAAGACATCACCGAAGAAGTGATTCCCAAGCAGGAGCGCAAAAATTTCTTCGACCGGGTGACGGGAAACTGAACCCGCACCCTTTTGCCGTTTCAACGACCCGCCGACAGCGGGTGCAGGGACCATTCGATTTCGCCCGAGGGGGAAACGCGCAACCACGCGGTTGAGGGCGGGGCGCCCCGGTTGGGGCGGGTGACGCAGCCGGGATTGAGAAAGCGGACCCCTTCCACCACTTCATCGCGGGGGACATGCGTGTGGCCGTGCAGGACGGCGTCGGCACCGGATGGAACGGAGCGGGGCGGGATGTGGATGAGGAGAAACGAGCGACCGTTTCGTTCCAGCCGCCGGGTGAGGGGCCAGGCGAGTTGGCCGTCGCAGTTGCCCCGCACCACGAAAACGGGCGCGCCGCAACCTTCGATTTCGGCCAACACGGAGGGATCGCACACATCCCCGAGGTGCCAGATTTCATCGGCTCCGCGCAATGAATCAATCAGGCCGGGCGGGAGGCGGTCGTGGGTGTCGGCGATTACGGCGATGTTCACGGGGCGGGCTTGGTTCACGGTTTCAGGGATAAATCACGGGGGTGATTTCAGTGTCCACCACGTCGCCCACGGCCAAGCCGTCCATGAACGCCTTGCGGTCGGAGTGCTGGTGTCG
>PXDN01000136.1 GCA_003566375.1 Opitutia bacterium | reverse complement strand
TTATTTCACAGCCTGCTTCTTCCAGCTTTTTTATTTGCCTTGTTGTGCTTTTTATATCAGCAGTATCTGTGTTGGTCATTGATTGCACCAAGATCGGATTTCTCCCGCCGATTTTTTTGTTACCGATTTTAATTACTTTGGTTTTTTTTGGCATAATTTTTCAAGTATTTTTTAATTTTATCAATTTCCCAATCAGGAGCTGAGGTGCCAGAAATTACTCCTAATTTTTGGCATTTAATTTGCGGCATCTGGCTTTTTAGTTCTTTTAATGAATTTATCCAGATTAGTTTTTTACCCAAACTCTCTGTTTTTTCTGCCAGACGTCTGGTATTGGCAGAAAGCCTGGATCCGATTACCAAGATTGCATCGCATTTTTCTAGAATATCTTTTATTTCTTTTTGCCTGGCAGAAACCTCAGGGCAAATTGTGTTTGCGTAGTTCAGTTCTTTTATCTTTTTTTTCAGTATTTTCAGGGTTTTATTAAAAGTTTCCTGGTTTTGGGTGGTTTGAACCACCAGGGCTGCTTTTTTAATAAACGGAAGACGGGCAGCTTCTTTTTCATCTTTGACTACCAGAGTCTTTTTGTTTGCGTAGCCTTTAATGCCAAGAACTTCTGAATGTTTTTTATCTCCAAGAATAATTACTTGGTATTTTTTTTGATGAAAATCTCTTGCAGCCAGTTGAACCCGTTTTACCAAAGGACAGGTGGCGTCTTTGACAGTTATTCCCGGCAAATGGGGGAGGGGTGGTCGGCCGTGAGCCTGGATAATCAGGGTGCCTTTTTTTACTTTGGGTAGTTTTTTACCGAACCTGACCCCTTTTTTTAAAAAATGTTCCAGAACATTTTCATTATGAACCAACTCTCCCAGAAATCGAACAGGTTGTGGATCTTTTTTCAGGGCGCCTTCAGTAATAGCTACCGCTCTTTTTACTCCGGAACAAAAACCGATGTTTTTTGCGAAAAATATTTTCATGTTTAAGACTGATTTAAAACAAATCTTAAATCTTCTTTGGTTGTTATTTTAATATTTTTGACAGAGCAGGGAATCATTTTTACCGGAACCTTTAATCTTTCTGTTAGGCTGACATCATCTGTTCCTTTGTATTTTTTTGCATAAGCTTGCCTGAAAGCCTTTTTGGCCAAAGAATACTTTATTATTTGGGGGGTCTGGGCAAGAAAAACTCTTTTTCTGTCCAAAGTTCTTATTACAAACCCTTTTTTATTTACTTCTTTTATTGTATCTTTAGCAATTTGTCCGACTGCTGCAGCCCCGTGTTTTTTAGCAGCTTTTATTGCAGCAGTAATGTCTTCTTTGCTGGCCAGCGGGTTAGCTCCGTTGTGAAACAGAACCAGGTCATTTCTTTTTGCTTTTAGGCTATTCAGGCCGGCAAAAGCAGAATCTTGGCGTTCTTTGCCCCCGATAATTATTTTAGAAGCTTTTTTAAATTTATATTTTTTAAGGAAAGAAGAAAACTTTTTAATTTCGCTTTTTCTGGTTACCAAAATAATTTCATCTATTTGAGGGTGGTTGTTAAAGGTCCGGATAGCGTAAAAAACCAGAGGTTTGCCTTTGATGTTAAAGAAAAGTTTGTTTAAACCTTTCATCCTTTTGCTTTGGCCTGCAGCCAGGATTATGGCGAAATTCACCCCGTTAGAAGTCGTCATTATATAATCTTAAAATTAATTTCAGACAACTTTTATATTTATTTTGGCCCCACTAGCGGCAAGCATAAAAAATTATATTAATTTTTTATGCTATAGACTTCTAACGGGGTTCATTTTATTATTTTTAAAGCTTTATTCTGGGGCTTGCAGATAAAAATATCTCCATTGAATTCAGGGTAACCCTCAGCAATTTTTTTGGCTAAACGGTAGCTTCTTGTTCCGCAGAATACAGTGGGCCCCGAGCCTGACATTACAAGTTTTAAGCCGAACCGGGAAAAATATTTTTCCAGCTTTTTTATATCCGGGCAAATTCCCTTGGCCAGAGCTAGAAATTCTTTGCCGGTTTTATCATGCAGCTCATACATTTTTTTGGTATTAATTCTTTTGTGGGGCCTGAAAAGAACAAAAAACTCGGGCAGTCTCTTTTTTACAGGTTCTATTTTTTCTCCTATTCCGGTTATTTTACATGTTCCGCCCTGAAAAAAGAAGGGAACATCAGCTCCGACCCTTAATCCGATCTGCATTAGCTGTTCCTGAGACAGTTTGAGGTTGTAAAGATTGTTCAGGCCGTACAACAAGGCTGCTGCATTAGCTGACCCCCCGCCCAGGCCGGCAGAAATCGGTATTGTTTTTTGAAGGTGAATTCTGCAAATAAGCTTTTTTTTGCAGAATTTTTCTAAGCTTTGCTTGGCCCGGAGAATAATGTTTTGAGAATCCGGGCAAATTTTAGCTCCGGTAAGTTTGTCTTTTTTTGCCTTTTCAATAAATAAAAAATCTGCCAGATCTATTGACTGAAAAGTGCTTTCAATTAAATGAAAGCCGTCTTTTCTTCTTCCTAAAATTCTTAAATCCAGATTTATTTTAGCATTGGCCTGAATTAAAACAGATTCCATAAAATTAGATTTTCTTTAATTTGGAATTTGCCGTTTAAAAACTTTTCTGTCACCCAAATATTTGTTTTGCAGTGAGGGGTAACTTCTGAAACAGTAACCTGACTTTTTCCGGAAGCAAGGGCTAAATAGGGGATAATCTGGTCTGCCATGTGTTTGTCCAGACAGCTCTGGCTTTTTTGTTCTTTTAAGAGCCAAAGACCGGCTTCTTTGCCTACATCTTCTGCTCTTTTGCCGAGCTTTCCCAGGTTGTCTGTTCCAATGATTGTGTTTTCAAATTCAGCAGCAAGGCAGATTTGGCTACCCGGGCATTGGGTAGGACAATAATCAATTTTTTCTTCAGTGGGAAGTTTTAGTTTTCCCAACATCTCTCTGACGCCCTGTAGCTGCCTTTCTGCCACCTCTTTGTCCTTAAGGGATTCTGCAGCTCCGGATAAAAATAGAAGCTTAACAAGAGAACCTCTTTCTGTGAGCTTCAGTTTTTTTAATTTACAGGG
>PXDN01000113.1 GCA_003566375.1 Opitutia bacterium | reverse complement strand
GCTGAAATAAAACCGCAGCGTGACCGGCTCATCAATTTTCGCCAGCAGGTTTTTACTGCCCTCCGACAGGGTGTAGAGGCGGTTGGCCGTCATGTCCACCTGGCCCGGCGTGAGGGCGCCGATGATGTTGAAAAGTACCAGAGCCGCCAAAAGCAGCCCGAATGCCATCCATTTGTTGATTTTTTTCATGGCGTGCGACGAGTTGGTTCAGCGTTCCAGGACAAGGATATTCAAGCAGAGGCAAAACGCGGTGAGGGAGAAGAAAAAGAAGAGGTCCTTCACCCGGATCAGCCCCTTGACCATCGATTCAAAGTGAGTGACGAAGCTGAAATTGGCCAGCGCGTCCACCAAGGCCACCGGCAGGTTCAGGGAGAGCATCAACTCGTTGAAAACGCTCCATCCCAAAAGGACCAGAAGCAGGCAAAAAACCACGCTGATGACGAAACTGATGACTTGGTTTTTCGTCATGGACGAGGCCAGCGAACAGACGCCGAGGTAGGCGCCGGCCATTAGAATGGCGCCAAAGTAGCCGCTGATAACCGGCCCCCAGTCCGGTTCCCCTAGGTAGGCGATGGTAATCGGCATGGGCAGGGTCAAAACGATGGCGAGCGAAACAAACGCCCAACCCGCCAAAAATTTCGCCACCACGGCCTGGGTTACCGAAACCGGCATCGTGAACAGCAACTCCCAGGTGCCGGAACGTTTTTCCTCCGACCAGAGCCGCATGCCCACGGCGGGAATCAAAAACAGAAACACCCATGGGAGAAAAATGAAGAACCGGTCCAGCCCGGCCTCGTTCGATTCGAAAAATCCTCCCACGAACCAAGGCAGCCCCGCCGAGGCGATCAGAAAGACGGCGAGAAACACGTAGGCCACGGGGGAACGGAAGTAGCCGAGGAACTCGCGCTTGAAGATGGATATAACGGATTTCATGACTGAATCAGCAATTGTTGAATACACTGGACGCGCCCGACAACCGGTCCCAAACCGGTTCAGGCCGCCTCCACCTTTTCACGGGATTTCTTTTGGGACGGTTTGGTTTTTTCCGGTTTGGCATCCGGCGCGAGGGTCAGCTCGCGAAAGACCTCTTCCAGCCGCAGGGGGGCGTTCTCCAAACTTTCGACCGGCCAATTTCCGGCGCGGGCGGCCTCCCATACACGCGGCTTGATCACCTCGCCGTGCTTGGGATGAATCAGCCACCCGTTGCCGAGCGCCTCGACTTTGCCGACCTGCGGAATGCGGTCGAGGGTTTCCCGGACCGCGTCCGGGCCGCCCGATTGCAAGACCAGGCGGACGGCGTTGTGGCGCGGATGCCGTTTTAACAAATCGGCGGGCGTTTCATCGACCAGCACCCGGCCGCGGGCGATGATGATGACCCGGTTGCACATCGCCTCGACTTCTTCGAGGATGTGGGTGGAAAGAATGATGGCCTTGTCCGACGCCATGGAGGCGATCAACTTGCGCACTTCCTGTTTCTGGTTGGGATCCAAGCCGTCGGTCGGCTCGTCCATTACCAGATAAGAAGGATCATGCAGGACGGCCTGGGCCATGCCAACCCGTTGGCGGAACCCCTTGCTCAACGTTTCGATGGTTTGGTGGCGGACATTTTCCAAATGGCAAATCTCCATCACGCGGGTCAGGGCTTTGTCGCGGGCCCCGGTATCCATGCCGCGGATTTCGCCGGCGAATTTCAAAAACTCCAAGACCGTCATCTCCTGGTAAAGCGGGCCGCTTTCGGGCAGGTAACCGAGCAACCGTTTGGCCTCGATGGGATGGCTTTGAATGTCGTGGCCGCCCACGCTGGCCGTGCCGGAGGTCGGGGGCAGAAAGCCGGTAATCATTTTCATGGTGGTGGATTTGCCGGCTCCGTTGGGTCCCAAAAAACCGAGAATGTCCCCTTTCCGGAGTTCGAAGCTCACCTTGTCCACCGCGCGAAACGAGCCGTATTCTTTAACGAGGTTTTGTGATTTGATCATAACCGTTCGGTTCTTTTCTTGAAATAACAATTTTCCAACAACAAGAAAAACCGTCTGTTGTTCCCGGTTTTTTGAAGCACAACGGCCCATGGTCAATCCCGGAAGCGGGTTTCCGAAAAAAAAGAACGATCAATAGTAACGGGATTGAAATAACCGACATCCCGGGCGAACTGAGTTCGGCGGGATAACGCTGTTGCGCGAAGCGCCTTGCCGTTAGGCAACTTGCCGCCGCCTTTTGCCATTTGTGGCGGGACAGGATTGGGGTCGGTGGAGCGGCTATGGAAACGGGCGGCATGCTGGCCGCCCGCACCAGCCGGCATGATCGGAACGTTCTGAAGAAATCAACCGGCCGCGGTCATGGCCGCACGGATGGTCTCCAGCAGTTTGGCCGAGTTGAACGGTTTTTGCATGAAATGTTGGATCCCGTTTTCATGCAGTTCGCCACGGATGCGGGGATCCAGTCGACCGCTGAAAGCCACCAAAACAGGTTCGGAATCAAGGTGGCGCATCTCCCGCAGGAGATCCACTCCTCCCATGCCCGGCATCATGATATCGCTCAAAACCAAAGCAACCTGGTTGGATTGTTCCCGATAATAATCCAAAGCTTCGCGGGAGTTTTGGAAACAAACCGGAACATACCCGGCTTGGGAAAGGATGCTGGATATAACGTCCAATATCGGCATTTCGTCATCGACCACCAGAATGTCGCCATCTCCTCTCCCGCGGGAAAAATCCTTGGCGATTTCGCCGTCAAGGGATGCCGGAATTTCGGTGGAAGGTGAATCCACTTGAGGCAAATAAACCCGGAATTCGGAGCCGTGGTTTTCCCGGCTCTCCGCGGTGATGAACCCGACGTGGTTTTTGACGATGCCCCGCGCGATGGGAAACCCGAGCCCGCAACCCTTCTCCGGCTGCCAGTTGGTGAAAAACGGGTCAAACAAAGACGCCAGTTTTTCGGGCGGCATGCCCACCCCGTTATCCGAGATGCGCACGCACCAAAACCGGCCCGCGCGGGCTTTCGGGAATCGGGAGGCATCCTCTTCGGTAACCTGCTCCCCGGCTAATGTAAACCGCACCCGGCCGCCGCCGGGCATGGCGCGGACGGCGTTTTCCCCAAGGTTGAACAACGCGTCGGCAAGTTGCGCCGGGCACACGGCGGCCTGAGTCGGCTCGGAAGGATAGTCCACCACCACCTCGATGGCTCCGAATGCCAGTCCGCGGACCCGGTCGGCGGCGGTTTGCACAACCTCCCGCAGGTCGGTAACCGGGCGTTCTCCGTCCAAGCTGCGGGCAAACCGGCTCAGCCGGGCAATCTTGTCCGCGCAACGGCGGGCGCCATCCTCAATTTTTTTCACGGCCTTTTCGCGGTCCTCCCGCCCAATGTCGAATTGCAACATCGAAGCGGCCATCAACACCGGCGCAATGGCGTTATTGAGATCATGGCCCACCCCCCCCGCCAAGGCCGACACCAATTCCGCGCGCTGCCGCCGGAGTTGCTCACCGCAACCGCCGCCGGATTCGCCCGCGTTGTCCCGAATTACGGTGAGCACGCGGGCACCGGTCTCTTTATCCACGAAGGGATGGGCCGAGACCTCGCAGTCAGCCACCCGGCCTTCGGCCCAATGCAATCGAAGTTTAACCGGTTTGCGGAAACGGTCTTGGTCAAAACTTCCGTCGGTGGCGAGAACCGGATCGGCGCGGCTTTCTTTCCAAGACGCGCGGCAAGGCTTGCCGATCCAACGGCGGCTCGCGCGACCCGCCATCCGGCAAAACGCCGGATTGACCGCCACGATCCGCCCGCGTCCATCCGTCAACCGCAATCCGTCCCTGGATGAATCCCAAAACGCGGCCCAGGCACCGGCCTGAAAAGGACCGGCGGAGCCCGCCAACATGGGACTGGATTGGTGTGTGATCATAGCGTTCGCGGTTTCTCCGGATGATTGCCGGTGATGAACGGGAATAAATAGTCTCACACGGTCGGTCGATTCTGCCAACTTGTTCTTGCTGAGGAATGAACCTTACTTCCCTGGGGAATTTTCCGGATGCGTGGTGGGGTGGTTTCGCGAGCCTCCAGGAAAGCAATTTATGAAAAATTCAAAGGTTGCCACGGGCGACGCGGTTCCGTTAACTCCACAATCATGAACCTCGTTGGCAAACCGGCGCCGCTTCGCAAACCGCGCTGCGGGAAAGCCGCCGCCACGGGGATTCGTTCTCAAACAACAGGATAAACAGGCGCTTCTCTTCGGAGGCGCGCCTCGATTCTTTTCAACATTTTAACAGCGGGGGAATTCCCTTGGACTTAAAAGAAATCAAACAGATCATTGATCTCATGAAGCGCTCCGACCTGACCGAGCTTGAAGTCGAGCAGGAAGGATTGAAGCTTCGCATCTGCCGCGGACCCGGCGGCCAGATTATCACACAATTGCCGCAGGGGACCGCCGTCCACCCGGAGACCGCGACCGCGGCCGGCAACGGGCCGCAACCGGCGCCTCCTTCAGCTCCGGCTCCCGCCGAGACCACCAAGGTGGAGGAAAACGTCACTTTCATCAAATCACCGATGGTGGGCACGTTTTACCGCACGCCCGCCCCGGAGATGCCTCCTTTTGTCGAGGTGGGCCATAAGGTAACGGAAAAATCCCCGGTTTGCATCATCGAAGCCATGAAGGTCATGAATGAAATTCAGTCCGAAGTGGCAGGCACCATCGTGGAAATCTTGTTGGAAAACGGCCAGCCGGTGGAATACGGCCAACCGCTTTTCAAAGTGAAAAAAGGCTGAAGCCCATCCCATGATCAAAAAGGTCTTAATTGCCAACCGCGGGGAGATTGCTCTCCGCATCGTCCGGGCTTGCCGCGAACTCGGCATCCAATCCCTGGCGGTTTATTCCGAGGCCGACGTTGAATCCCTCCCGGTGCAACTCGCCGACGAGGCGATCTGCATAGGCCCCGCTCCCTCCGCCCAAAGCTACCTGAAGGCGGACCGGATCATCAGCGCGGCCGAAATCGCCGATGTGGACGCGATCCACCCCGGATACGGGTTTCTCTCGGAGAACGCCGATTTCGCCGAGCAATGCGAATCGTGCAATATCAAATTCATCGGCCCGAAATCGTCCGCCATCCGCCGCATGGGCGACAAGTCGCTGGCGCGCGAAACCGTGCGCAAAGCCGGCGTGCCGATCATACCGGGGAGCGACGGCCCCGTCACCAACGAAAACGAGGCTCTCAAGCTCGCCCAGAAAATAGGTTATCCGGTCATCATCAAGGCGGTGGCCGGCGGGGGCGGTCGCGGCATGCGCATCGCCCACAACGACGTCAGTTTCGCCAAGGAACTGGGGGTGGCCTCCAACGAAGCCGAGCGGGCGTTCGGCAACGGCACGGTTTATGTGGAGAAATTCATCCAAAATCCCCGGCACATCGAGTTTCAGATTTTAGCCGACAGTTTTGGCAAAACCATCCATCTCGGGGAGCGCGATTGCTCCGTGCAGCGCCGGAACCAGAAATTGATCGAGGAATCCCCCTCCCCGTTTCTCACCTCCTCCATGCGCAAACACATGGGCCGCGCGGCCATCAAGGCGGCCAAGGCGGTCGGGTATGAAAACGCCGGCACCATTGAGTTTCTCGTCGATGACAAGGGAAACTATTATTTCATCGAAATGAACACCCGCATCCAAGTCGAGCATCCGGTCACCGAGGAGGTCACCGGCATCGACTTGATCAAGCAGCAAATCCTGATCGCATCCGGTGAAAAACTCGCTTACGACCAGCGCGACGTGACCTTCGGCAAACACGCCATCGAATGCCGAATCAACGCCGAGGACCCGGCCCGCAACTTCGCCCCCTGTCCCGGCACCATCCATTTGTACCACGCGCCGGGCGGCCACGGAGTGCGCATTGACTCCCATGCCTTCGGCGGTTACCGTATTCCCCAATATTACGACAGCATGATCGGGAAATTGATCACTTACGGCAACACCCGCACCATAGCGATGGACCGGATGTACCGCGCCCTCAGCGAGTACTTGGTGCGTGGCGTGGAAACCACCATTCCTTTTTTGAAAGCAGTCCTGCAGGACCCCGTCTTCCGGCAGGGTAACGCCACCACGGGCTTTGTTGAGGAATTCATCAAACGGGCGCCCAGCGAACTTTGGACGAAAAACCAGGAAGAGGAGTGACCGAAATGCAAACACCCGAAACACTGGACGGCGGTGCCATCGACGACCAAAACTCCCTTGGCTACATCCGCATCAACCATTCCGTGATTAGAAGCATCGTGCGCCTGGCGGCGCTCGAAGTGGACGGCGTCTGCGGTATTGCCACCGGTTTGGTGGACCAGCTCGGGGGCATCGGGGACATCTTTTCAAAAAAAGAATCGGACCGCGGGGTCAAAGTCATCCAAAAGGAGGGCGAGACCCATTACCAGATTGAGATTCGCCTGATCCTCGCCTACGGGTGCGACATACCCAAAACCGCCGAAGATGTGCAAGTCACCGTCCGCAACCGGATCAGCGCCATGACCGGCCAGGAGGCCGTCAAGGTGGACGTGATCGTGGACGGCATCCGCATGAGGGAAGAACGGCCCCCTCCCGCGCCCAATCCCCATTCCGATCCCAATCCCGGCGAATGGGACGCTTCCGTCGAAAAATAAACCAGCTGCCAGCCGCCCAAACCCATGGACACCATTGATCAATTCACCTCTCTTGTCCGTCAGTCCGATTTTTTGATCGGCGCGGCCGCCGGGGCGGTTCTGGTGTTGTTGGTTTTGCTGTTGTTCAAACTCCGGCGCAAGCCGAAGGATTTCGAAGCGTTTTCCGGTGAACAGGGGACGGTGTGGGTTTCCGGAGACGCCCTTCGCGACCTGATTCAACGCTATTGCGAAGAGATGCCCGAAGTCGGCCGCGCCCGCGCGATCATTCGTTTCAAAGGGAAACAATTGCAGATTCAAATCCGGCTCCGCATTCGCTCCGACGCCCGCTTGGTGGGTGTTTCCGGTTATTTGCAGGAACAGATCGGCGGCATTATCCGTAAAAACCTCGGCATGGACAACATCGGGCCGGTCGATGTGATGGTGGTCGGCATTCTACCGGTTGCCCAGAGCCGGTCCCCCAAGAAAAATCCGCCCGAGGAAGAAGACCCCGAATCCCGGATTCGCTCCTGACCACCCCGCGCGGCGGGTGAATCCCCGGTCCCCCGTCCGGAACACAAAACGAAGGTTCAACCGGCAGCGGAGGCCGGGTGGAAACCCTTCGCCGTCCTCAGGCGGCAATTGATGTGACCGACCATCATTCGTCCCGGCGAATGGTCGTTTCATACTCGGGAAAATACCGCCCGATCAACGGAAGATCGAACGAACTGAGGATGGAGGTGTTGGGCTCCCGTTCGAGCAGAAAGGCGAAGGACCGCATGATCAATTCCTCCGCTGACTCCCCTTCCCGTCCCAACCGCCGGAAATCGTCCTCCCGCAAAGTCACCCGATGCGTGGTCGGCGTCGCTGCGGAGACGTTTACTTCATACTCGTGGTCGCTGATTTTGGTAACGGCAATCATGGAAAATAAAGTGGGCTCTGTCGGATTCAATTCATGTTCAATCGCATCGGCAGCATTGGGCCGAGGCATCATCCTTGTCATCGTAACGATAAGAATCGGTATTGCCAGCTTTTCCCGCGACTTGACGCCTCCCGAAAATGTCACGGTGAGGGAAAAAGGGGCCTATTCATCCCCCGCACCTCACACCTTCAGGGTCTGGGAAGGAAAACCCGGCAGTTCCCTCACCGTGGAGGAGATTCAGCGCATTGCCGACGAAGAGCAGGAGAGCCACGATCTGGCTAAACTCGGCGTTGGAAAGCCCGCCCGAACCTGATGGCTCTCTTCCTCCCGGACGCGAACACGCTCATCCATGCCCTCCGCAAGCAGGTGCCGGATCATACAGCCTGCCGCCAGTGGCTGCTGGATGCCGCCGGGTACCGCCACACCATCGGATTGGCGGAGTTGGTCGAGGTCGCGCTGCTGAGAATCCCCACGCTTCCAAAGCTTCGTCTGGTTACTCTTCGCTGCCACTCTGCCTTCGCGTGCTTTGCGCTCTTTGCCTTTCCTTTCTCTTCCGTGTGACAAATGGCTGGAGGTCCCTCGTTTCCCGTGATTGGCGGGTGGCATCCGCTTTCAGAAACGGAAAAACGAGCGGAAGGCGCTCCGGGACGCTCCCCCCAGGAGACCGTCGCGGAAACGGTCCCGCCGCTCCTCCGCCTCCGCCCGTTCCCGGAGAAGTTCGGTTTGGGCCAATGCCAGCGCTTGCCGGGCGCGTGGCGAGAGGTGGCCATCTTGAAAAGGCGCCTCCAACGCGGCCACGTCTCCCGGAAAATCACCGGGGTCGAACCAGACAATCCGGCATCGGCGGCACAAATCCAACACATCCCCGTGATGGCTAACGGGAGCGGCCATGGCCCGGGAACAGAGGGGGCAAGCGCGCCCGCCGCTCGAATCAACACCCGCGGAATCCACCCAGAGACGGTTCACCAGCGCTTCAGGCAAGACCCGGCGCAACAACGGAATCGACGCGGCATAACCGTGGCAGGCGTCGCAACGGTACAAAAACCCGCGCTCCCCGGCTTTGCGGGCCAACCGGTTGCCGCAATTCAGACACGAAAACCGCATTTCGGAGTGATCCATTTTGGAGTTCATTCCCTTTCCGGCAAAGGAAGGGGATTGGTCAGGTCAAACTCCGCTTCGTAACGCAACTCTCCCCGCAGCCTGAGCCGGTAAAGGTAGCGGCCGTTTTCCAAATCAAATTCCTTCGACCAGAGATTGATTTCCCGGATGGGGCGGTCGCGGATGGTTCGCTCGTCCGCCGGAAAAAATTGCTTGCGGGCGTCCCCCCGCCCATCGGCGTATCCTCCGTAGAAGTTTTGCGGATACTCACTGCCATCCTCCCGGCGGTGATCATGGCTGAGATGGAGCCCCCGTCCGGTTTGGCGCAAAATCCAAGTGCGGGACCGGTCATCGTTGACAAAAAACCGGATGCGCACCTCCCCCGGACCGCCCGCTTCCGGCATCATCAACAGGGAAGCTCCGTCCAAGGGGTGATTTTCTCCCAAATCCACCAGCACACTGCGGCCGGCATAGGCGTGCCCCAGGTAGGGTTCATACTGCTTGAGAAAATCCTCCTCGGATTGCTTCGACGGCAGGGTGGCGCAACCGGTAAACAGCCCGGCAGTTAGGAAGGCGGCGATGATTGGAAAACAAATTCGGGGAAAGCTCATGAGCCCGGACCGTGAACAAATTGAGGAAGCCTGGCAACCCCAAGCATCACCAGGCAAACCGCCATTGGATTCAACGTGCGGGAAAATTCAATGGGGAGGCGGCATCCCGCCGCTTGTTTTGATGGCAAAGCAGCTGGCCTGCGGCGAGCTCAGCCGTGTCGAAGCCACTTCCCCGCGGAAACCACCCGGGTTGGCGACAATAAATTTAGCAGCTGCTAAAAGTATTGTCGAGCAGCTATACTTAGATGTTCTTTACCAATTGTTTATTAATTTATTTCTAGATAAGGTTCGTTGGTGGTCCTTGTTGTTTTTTTAGAATGATTCTTGATCTCATTCCCAAATAGGGCATTGTTTCGTAAGTAGATCGAATCAATGAACCGTTTTGTGGACAGAAGTAATTTGGACAAGGCACTTGCCGGCAATGGCTTGCGCATGACGCGCCAGCGCCGGACGGTCTACAATGTCCTCATGAAACACCGCGACCACCCAACCGCGGAGGAGGTTTTCCGCCGGGTTAAGGATGATCTGCCGAACATTTCGCTCGGCACGGTTTACAATTGTCTCGAAGCGATGGTGGGCTGCGGTTTGATTCGTCAGGTCAATCGGGACCGGGAGTCAACCCGTTTTTGCGCCAATCTCTCCGAACACGCCCATTTTCATTGCGCCGCGTGCGGGCGGGTGCACGACGTCGATTTGCCGCGTGAAATGCTGGCCAAGCTCGCTCCGCCACCCGCCACCGGGTTTGCGGTGGATGCCTGCGACCTGACTTTTCGGGGCACTTGCCCGGCTTGCCGGGACAAGGCATCGAAATCCTCTCCTTTTCAATAAGTCACAACCATTTTTTTATTATGAACCAGTTGGAAATCAAAAACCTGAATGTCTCCGTGGCCGGGAACGAAATCCTGAAGGATTTCGAACTCACCTTGCCCAAGGGAGAGGTCCACGCCATCATGGGGCCGAACGGCACCGGTAAAAGCACCTTGGCCAAAGCGCTGGCCGGCCATCCGGATTACGAAATCACCTCCGGCGAGATCCTGCTCGACGGCGAGTCGATTCTGGAAATGGAGCCGGACGAACGCGCCCGCGCCGGTTTGTTCATGGCTTTTCAATACCCGAGCGAGATCCCGGGTGTCAGTATCGCCAATTTCATCCGCGCCGCCCTCCAGGCCCGCCTCGCCGAAGGGGAGGAAATGGAAGCAACCGCGTTTTACCGCCGTCTCTACGAAAAAATGGACATGCTGAAAATCGACCGCAAATTCACCTCCCGGTCCGTTAACGAAGGGTTTTCCGGCGGGGAGAAGAAGCGCAATGAGATCTTGCAGATGGCCATGCTCGAACCGAAATTCGCCGTCCTCGACGAAACCGACAGCGGTCTCGACATCGACGCCCTCAAGGTGGTCTCCGAAGGAGTGAACGCCCTCCGCGGCGAAGGTCTCGGAATTCTTGTCATCACTCACTACCAGCGTCTCCTCAACTACATTGTGCCCGACAAGGTCCACGTCATGTGGGACGGGCGCATCGTGCAAAGCGGGGATAAGGATCTCGCCCTCAAGCTGGAGGAGAAAGGGTACGACTGGGTCAAAACCGAATTGGCCCCCGCTTGAGGGCCGCTCACCAAACACGTCAATCATTAGCCAACAAAACGCCATGGACACCACCGCCATCGATATCGAAAAAGATTCCGGCAATTTCCTCTATCCGGAAAAACACCGCTACGACGCCGGTCTTGGACTGACCGAGAAAACCCTCGACTACATCAGCAACGTTAAAGAGGAACCGGACTGGATTCGCGATTTCCGCAAAAACGGCCTGCGCGTCTTCCAAGATAAGCCGCTCCCGACGCATTGGGCGACCGAGGACCTGAAGGCGATCAACTTCGACGCCATCCGGTATTACCTCGCCGGCGACCGTAAAGCCAGCCGCACTTGGGACGAGGTGCCCGACGACGTGAAACAAACCTTCGAACGGCTTGGCATCCCGGAAAACGAGCGCAAATTTCTCGCCGGGGTGGAAGCCCAGTTCGACAGCGAGGCCGCCTACTCCAACATCAAGGATACGGTGGCGAAGCAGGGGGTGATCTTCGTCGGCAGCACCGAGGGCCTGAAAGAGCACCCGGAAATTTTCCGCAAGTGGTTCGGCAAAGTCATCCCGACCAACGACAATAAATTCTCCGCGCTCAACAGCGCCTGTTTCAGCGGCGGCAGCTTCATCTACGTGCCGCCGGGCGTGAAAGTGAGCCATCCGTTGCAGGCTTATTTTCGCATCAACGCGCAAAACTTCGGCCAGTTCGAGCGCACCCTCATCATTGCCGACGAAGGGTCCGAGGTCACCTACATGGAAGGTTGCACGGCGCCGAAATTCGACACCGCGACCCTGCACAGCGCGGTGGTGGAGCTGGTCGCTCTGAAAGGGGCCAAGATTCAATACATCACCGTGCAAAACTGGTCCTCCAACGTCTTCAACCTCGTGACCAAGAGGGCCATCGCCCATGAGGAGGCGGAGGTCAAATGGATCGACTGCAACATCGGGTCGCGCCTGACCATGAAGTATCCGGGCGTCATTCTGAAAGGCCGCAAGGCCCGAGGCGAAGTCTTGAGCATCGCTCTCGCCAACGACGGACAGCATCAGGACACCGGAGCCAAAATGGTGCACGCGGCCGACGAGACCACCAGCAACATCATTGCCAAGAGCATCAGTGTCGGCAAAGGCCGCTCCACCTACCGCGGTTTGGTCAATATTCCGAAGCACCTCAAGGGTTGCAAAAACAACACCGAGTGCGACGCCCTGTTGATCAACACCAATTCCCGCACCGACACCTACCCGGCCATCAGCGTGCGCGGCGACGGCAACTCGGTGCAACACGAGGCGAGTGTCTCCAAGGTCAGTGCCGAGCAGATTTTTTACATGCAACAGCGCGGCATGACTGAAGGCCAGGCCATGAGCCTGAGCGTGAACGGATTTGTCAACGACCTGACGCGGTATTTCCCAATGGAATACAGCGTGGAGTTGAAACGCCTGATCGACTTGGAAATGGAAGGTTCGGTCGGCTGACAGCCGCGGACTTTCGCGCCCGATTTTATAACATTTAACCGTTTTGCACTCTTGAATTCAACCATCGTGGAACCAACCAATACCGCGCAGACCACCCTCGCCGACCCGGAGCTTTTTGACCGCCATTTGTCGGGGCGGGAAAACCTTCCCGCCTGGTGGCTGGAGCGGAAAAAGGAGGCGTGGAAACGTTTCCTGGACCTGCCCATGCCAAACCGCAAAAACGAGGAGTGGCGTTTTGCCAATGTCAACGCCATCACCCTCGACGGCTTCTCCCTGCCGGAACCCGATCCGGCGGCGGAGGCGGAGGCCCTCGAACAATCGACCGATTTCGCGGACCACGCCGGGCGCCTGGTCTTTGTAAACGACCGCCTGGCCGCCCATGATCCGGTCGGCGAAGAACTGGCCGCCCGCGGGGTCATTTGGATGCCACTCGAACAAGCGGTCGCCGAACACCCTGATCTGCTGCGCCGCCATTTCATGGCCCAGCCGATCGAGCTGGGCTCCGGCAAATTCTCGGCCCTGCACACCGCGCTCTGTTCGGCGGGCGGTTTTCTGTACGTGCCCAAGGGGGTGGAAATCGAAAAACCGCTGGTCGCCTTTCACTGGACCGCGTCGGACCAAACCGCCGTATTTCCCCACTCCCTGGTCATCGCCGATCCGGCCAGCAAGGTCACCTTGATCGACTGCCATTACAGCACCGAAGGCCAAACCCGCAACTTCATCACCGGGGTCAACGACCTCTACGCGGGAGAGGGCGCCAATCTCGCCTATTTGGGCGTGCAAAAATGGAGCCGGCGCTCCCTCGCCTTCCAGTTGAACTCGACCCAGGCGATGCGCGACTCCACCGTGACCTCGCTCAATCTGAACCTCGGGGGCAAACTGGCCCGGTCGGAAAACCACAGCCAGGCGATGGGCGAAGGGTGCCGCAATGAGATGCTCTCGCTGACCGTGGCCAACGGTAATCAGGAATTCGATCAACGAACCCTGCAAACCCACCTCGCGCCCAACACGACCTCGGATTTGCTTTACAAAAACGCTCTCCTAGACGAAGCCCGCACGCTTTTTTCGGGGCTGATCCGGGTCGCGCACGAGGCGCAGCGCACCGATGCCTACCAGACCAACCGCAACCTTCTCCTGAATCCGGCGGCGGAAGCGAACTCCCTGCCCGGCCTGGAGATTTTGGCCAACGATGTGAAGTGCAGCCACGGCGCCACCACCGGCCAAATCGAGCCCGAGCAGATCTTCTACCTGGCCGCCCGCGGCATTCCCCGCGAAGTCGCCCACGAATTGCTGGTATTCGGATTTTTGGACGAAGTGCTGGAAAAATTCGGCCGGGAAAATCTGGCGGAGGAACTCCGCGCCCACATTCGCGGAAAATTCGGCCGCTCCTGAGCGCGGGAAAGGCCCGCCAGGGTAAGGATTCGGGGGTCAGCCCGCGCTTGCGGTGTGACCGGTTTTTGGATTGGTTGAAAGCATGAGCAACGAGGTTCTGGAAGTGACGGTCAAAGGCGTGATGCCCACGCCGACGGGCTGCGCCATCTTTCTCGGCAACGGGGAAAAGACCTTTGTCATCTATGTGGACCAAGGCATCGGGCAGGCGATCTCCATGACGATCAACTCGGTCAAAAGGGAACGCCCCCTCACCCACGACCTCATGGGCAGCATCTTTCTCGGCTTTGGCATCGAGGTGAAACGGGTGGTTATCAGCGACGTGAAGGAGAGCACCTTCTTCGCGCGCCTGCAACTGGGGATGAAGAACGAGCTGGGTAAAAAACTGGTCGAGGTGGACGCCCGCCCAAGCGATTGCATCGTGCTGGCCCTGCAACACAAAGTGCCCATCCTGGCTTCCCGCGGGGTGCTTGATGAAGTGGAGGACATGACCGAGGTCCTGGAGCGCATTCTCAAACAACGGGAAGATTCCGAAGACGAATGACCCCACAACAAGCCGCCGCCGCCGGCGCGGTCCGGGGTTTGCCCCCGGCGCTGTTGCCGGGCTTGCCGTTCACCTCCCTCGCGCCGATGCAGGACGTGACCAACCTGCCCTTCATGCGGGTGATCGCCCGACGGGGCGCGCCCGATTATTTCTTTACCGAATTTTTCCGCGTCCACGCCCACTCCCGCCTGGAGGGTTCGATCCTGGAGTCCGTAACCCGCAACGACACCGGGCGGCCGGTTTTCGCCCAACTCATCGGCGAAAATTTGGCCGACTTGCGCCGCGCGGCGGGAGACCTCCAGCGCCACCCGGTAGCCGGCATCGACCTCAACATGGGGTGCCCGGCCCCCAAGGTTTACAAAAAAAACGTTGGCGGCGGCCTTTTGCGCGACGTGGCCAAAGTGGACCGGATTCTCGGCACCCTGCGGGACGCCGTGCCGGGGCTTTTCACGGTGAAAATGCGCATCGGATTTGAGGACGCGGACAATTTCGCCGCCGTGCTCGCTTTGATCAACAAACACGGAATCGACTTGCTGAGCGTGCACGGACGCACCGTTCGGGAAGGCTACCGGGGCGATGTTCATTATAACCGCATCGCCCAGGCCGCCGCCACCGTCCACTGCCCCGTGCAGGCCAACGGCAATCTCACCTCCGCCGCCAAAGCCCTGGCCGTGTGGCGGGAGACCGGGTGCGCCGGGCTGATGATCGGGCGCTCCGCCATCCGCAATCCGTGGATTTTTCGTCAAATTCGCGAAGCGGGGCAAGGGTTGCCGGTCCATCGCCCGACCCTGGCCGATGTCCGCGGCTACGTGCAGGATCTTTACGAGGCCACCCGCACGGAGGGCATCCCGGAGAAAGCGCATGTGAACCGCATGAAAAAATTTCTCAACTTCGTCGGCCAAAGCGTCGATCCGGAAGGCCGGTTTCTGCACGAAACGCGACGCGCCCAAAGCGAGGCCGAGCTGTTCACGGTCTGCGACCGTCATCTGCTTGCCGCTCCGGATCAACCGTATCCGGATGAACCTTTCGACGGAGTGGTGGCCCGCCCGAATTGCGAAGCGCCGATTTCCACCGGGGACGGCTGCCGCTTGTAAAAAACCCCTTGAATGACGGTTGCGCCATAGCGGCTTTGCGGTGATACTGCGGTAACCATGCAGGACTGCAACACCATCGCCGCCACCATTGATCCGCCGCGCGAAGCCGACGAGAGATTGATTCAGTTGACTCCGGCCGCCGCCCGCAAGATCGCGGCGCTCAACGCCCGTGGCGAGGGCGGAGCCCACCTGAGGGTCGGCATCTCCGGGGGCGGCTGCAACGGGCTTTCCTACAAAATGAAATTCACGGAGACGCACAAAAAAGGGGATATCCTCGTCCGCTCGCAAGACGTTGCCGTGCTCGTGGACAGCAAAAGCGCCCTCTATTTGAAGGGAACCGTTCTTGATTACTCCGACAAACTGGTCGCCGGAGGTTTCAAGTTTTCCAACCCCAACGCCAAGGCGAGCTGTTCCTGCGGCGAAAGCTTCAGTCTGTGATCAGGCATTGCGGCGGGCCCGGGTTCAGGCCCTCCCTTTAAACAAGGCCGCGTCGAGGATCGACCAGAGGTGAATGATCCAACCGAGCCACACCAGCCACAGCAAGGCGGCCAGCACAAAGTGCAGGGCGGCCATCAGCAACCGGCCCTGAACCAATTGCCCGAGGCCGGGAATGAAAAAACTCGCCAGCGCGGCGATCACGTTGCCGGTGGAACCTTGTCCTGCCATGGCTGACTGTTGAAGCAGAGTTTGGCGGACATGGCAAGGCCGCCCGATGAACCACCTCCAATGTAAACGGATGGTGCAAAAATATTGACAGATGACCTGAGTTGGAGCAGATTTCCTTATTCAGGAAGCTAAATTCCCAAAAACATTTTAACCACACTCAAGTGTAAATCATTAATAGTTATGAACCACCTCCGATCCCACCAGCACCCTGCCCGATCCGGTTTCACCTTGATTGAGCTTCTCACGGTCATCGCCATCATTGGCATCCTGGCCGCCATTCTGATTCCCGTCGTCGGCTCGGTGCGGGAAAGCGCGCGCGGAGCGACCTGCGCCTCCAACATGCGCCAGTTGTTGAACGGGCTGCACATGTACGCCCATGAAAATGAAGACCGGTTCCCCGCCCCGCAAAATGCCGCCTTTCACCAAGGAGGTGCCGGTATCACCCTTCCCCAAGGACAGAACACTTGGCACGGCTACATCGCTCCTTATGTCGGCTTTGAAAATCCGAGCCTAAAGTGGGCCCAGGGGATTAATTGGCGGTCGAATTCCGAGGAACCGACCATTTATCACTGCCCCGGCAGCATGCCAACCTTACCCGCCTCCCCTCAATGGGCGGACTTGGAAGGGAAAGGTTTGCCCGGACACGCCACCCGCTTGGGCACTTACTATTCCTACGGCTTGAATGCCACCGTGGCCACGGCCGCTTTTGGGGTCTCCCGTAATTCGGGGCGATATGTGGCGGTGGGCGATTTGGACGCGCCCTCCCGCACCATGGCCATTATGGAAACTTCCGACTGGAGCGCGGTTTACAGCCGTGAGATTGGATCCCAGCGCTACGCTTTGGTTCCCCATGGCGGCGGAGCCAATGTCGGCTTTTTCGACGGCAGTGTCCAACGCTATTCAGCCGAGGAGTTACTGCGCATCCCCAACGATGACGTCTTCTGGACCGGCGGTTATTAATTTTCCCACTAAAAGGAACGGTTTAAATGCCGTTCCTTTTTTTTTTCGCTTCATTCCTTTCTCCACTTTTCGGGAGCCCGTTTGCTTCCGGATTCCTGATCAACTCCACTAAAACAACCATGAACAGACTCACTTCACGCTTGCTGCGCGGCTTGGGCGCGGCGGCGGCCTCCATAGGCCT
Organism: Opitutia bacterium; assembly: GCA_003566375.1. Lineage (GTDB taxonomy): Bacteria > Verrucomicrobiota > Verrucomicrobiia > Opitutales > T3Sed10-336 > T3Sed10-336. The sequence goes on along the minus strand of PXDN01000113.1, from coordinate 24,209 downwards.
TTCCACTTCTCTCGCGGCCCATGATCTCTACTGGACCGAATACTCCACCGATCCCAACACGGCAGTCATCCGGGCTTCCGACATCGACGGCGAAAACGCGGTGACGATTTTCGAAACCACCGAGCTTGGGACGTTTATCGTCGATATCGCCGTCACCGAAGACCACATCTATTTCTCCGGCCACAACAACGGCAGCGTCTGGCGCGCCGACCGGGACGGCCAAAACGCCACCGCCATCATCACCGCCGCCGACACCGATCCCGAAGCGGAAGCGGGGCTGTTGTCCGTTCACAACATCACAGTGGATGCGGCGGGTGGCAAACTCTACATCGCCTGCCACACCAACGGCATCTTTTCCGCGGATTTGGACGGGAGCAACCTGAAGAACCTGTTTGGCGTCGTCAGCGGCTGGCCCGGCCAAAACTATAGCGGCGTGACCCTGAAAGACCCTGATCAACTGCTGTGGAACAACACCATGGACAACAACATCTACATCCAAGACCGGGATGTGGAACCCTTCCCAAGCTCCGTTTTCGTTGCGGGCGGCACCGCCACCTACGGGCTCGCCCACAACCCCGACACCGACATCGTTTATTATACGGTCTGGGCCGGGGGCAGTCCCAGCAATCTCTACTCCTACAACCTGCAGACCAATGAAAACCTGCTGTTGCGGGATGACCTGGTCGGCCCGCTCGGGCTGAAACTGAGCCCGAGCCGCACCCACCTGCTGATCGCCCAGCGCGGCGTCGGGATCAGCGCCTACCAACTCGACAACGAAGGCTACGCCTTAATTGTGCCCGCCCCCGCCGGTCACTTTGGCGTGGCCGTGACGGCCGATCCCGGCGAACTCGACCCGCCCCCGCCCCCGCCGCCGCCGGCCGAGGATGGCGACACCGTTTTCTTTGCCGATTTCAGCTTTGAGCAACCGGGCGACGCTCCCGCCACGGCAGCCGTCGGCGGTCCGTGGGCGGTGGCCGGCACCAGCGCGGAACCCACCGAAGGCACCGTCACCGTGATGGAAGACACCCAAAACTTATTTGGGATGGGAACCGACAACCGGTTTCTCCGCTTCGAAGGCGCGCGCGGCTATAACCTGCGCGGCAATTTTGAAGGCAACGATGTCAACACCATCAAATTCGATTACATCGGGCGCTACAACCTGATACCCGGCCGGGATCCGCAATTGCTTCCCCGCAACGACGCCAACCGCTGGGTGAACCTTTCTCCCCGCGCGGAGGGTCAGCGCGCTTCCCTGCTTTCGTTGCGCAAGTCCAATAACACCATTCGCACGGACAACGCCCTGGACCACTCCAGTCCCGGCCCAACTTGGCCAACCCCCAATGGGTTTGAAGGTCCCGTCAACCCGTCCTACGGTGCAAACAACATCCCGTTGCATTTCGCCATGATCACCAACAATCAGAGCGTGTGGGGTCCCAACCTCAGCTACGAGGGCCCCGACGGCGAAACCTATGAACTCGCCGGCGAGCATGCCACGGTCTGGGTTTACAACTACAACACCGGCGTCTGGACGCACGCGTTACCAGAGTTCCAATACGCCCGCCAATCCGGTGCGGATGGAAATTTGATGGATAACATCTACTTTCAAATCGATAGCAACGACCCGCTTCGCAGTTTCGACATTGACAACGTCCAAGTGGTCAAGGGGGCCCACATCGGCGAACCGACGGAACGGCAATTCCCCCGTTACCTGCGGGCCGATTTCGAAGTGGCGCCCGAGGTGAAAGAGGACGTGTTGACCACCATCATCCGCAATCACGCCGGTCACTTCGTGCACGGCAACCTGACCAGCATCACCTTCCATTCCCAATACGACGCGTCCGGCGAAGAACGTCCTCCCTTGCTGATCGCCAGCGACACCGAAAACAATTTCGGCAAGGGTCCGGAGAACAAGGTACTGCGCACCAACAAGGCCCGCGGATGGAACCTCAATCATCACAACGCCTTCGAGGAGGAAATCGTCACCCTGCGGATCGACATGATCCACAACGACCGCATCGGGGGCGGGCGGCTCACCTCCCGGTTCTTCGACGCGGAGGGCAACGTTCTCTCCCGTTTGGAATTCGATTCCTCCGGGCAGGATGAAGGCTTCTTCCGCACCACGGAAGGCACCTGGGCCTACCATCAGGTGAACCGGTTCGAAGCGGTGTTGAACAACTCGGCCGAACCGCTCGCCTACACCGCTCCGAACGGCTCCGGCAAAACCTTGATCCCCGGTGGAACCGACATCTGGATCAACGGCCAACTGGCTGATTCCGATTCGCTGGACGGACGGCCGGACGGGGACCTCTTCGGCCCGGCCACCAGCTACACCTTGCTCACCTTCAGCACCAACCCGTGGGACGCCGACATCGATTTGGTCCATGTCTATCCCGGGGTCAACCTGGTGGCCACGGACGCTCCTGAAACCGGCTACGATGCCTGGGCGGCTGCCAATTTTCCCGGAATAACCGATGAATCCATCATCGGACCGGGAGCCGACTTCAGCGGCAACGGCGTGCCCAACCTAATCCACTACGCCCTGCGCATCGACCCGAATTCCACCACCTTGGAGGGACTGCCGACGCGGGATATCCAAGACGTGGACGGGGTGGACTACCTGACCCTGACCTTCACCACCGATGACTCGGCTGACGATCTCACCATTGAAGTGCTCGTCGCCGGCTCGGTGGACGGCCAGTGGACCGCCGACGCGGTGGAAGTCTCCAGCACGCCCAACGGCGATGGCACCACCACCCGCGTTTACCGCGACAGTGTGCCGGCCTCCGGGGCGGACCGCCGCTTCATCCTGCTCTCCGTCGGCCTGAACTGAAACCGGGCCACGTTCACCGATCCGTTCGGACACCCCTTCGCCCGCCCGGCTTCCCCCGTGAAGCCGGGCGGGCTTTTTTTGTTAGTTGAATCACGAACCAATCCCGTCAAATGTAACGCCGTCATTGGTTCCCAATTTAGGCGTGGACCAATTTTACAAACCATCAGGATTTCCTTTTGCGCCGCCTTTATCTTTCCATGCACAGCAGATTCCTTTTCACTTTCCTGTTTTTCCCGCTTGCCGCCGCGGGCCCGATCCATGGAGCGGCTTTGCACAAATGGTTGTTCAACGACCCTTCCGGAACACCGCTGCATCAGGCCGCCAATGCAGTCCAACCCGCCAACACGTGGACTCAGGCGCTGGGCAATTCCACCACCACCGGAAGCGGTGTTTTCCGCATTCGCCAGGAGGTCGGCAGCGTTCTGTCGAGGCTCGACACCGGGCATGATGGCGAGGGTGGGCTTCACGCCTCCATCACCATCGCGGGTTGGAACCTCAGCGAATTCCAAGGCCCCAATCCCCGGCTCAACATCGCGTTCATGAACGGACCGGCGGCACAACAACCGACCGAAATCACCGCCGAGGTCATTTTCTCCCGCTCCCCCTCGGGCATGGTCTCCCTGCAACCGGTCGCCTCAGGATCCGGCGCCACCCTGGCCGCTCCGACTCCCCTGTTTCCGATGGTGCAAAACCAGACGGTCACCATCGCGCTCTCCTTCAACCGTGACCTGAGGAAATACTCCATTCATTACCGGGAGGGGGTTTTTGGCGATTGGAATCTCTTGTTCAGCGGTGCCACCGGCACGGGCCGGTTGGCAACCTCGGTGCGCCTGCAGGCGGCCGGTGATTTCGTGGGCCTGGGCGGCAACTTTCTCGACATCGACCGCTTTACCCTGACCACCGAAGCCCCTTATGAAAACGAAGCGAACTCCTTCCTTCTGAACGAAACCCGCGTTGAATCCCAGTCCACCTGGAGCGTGGCCGATGTCCGCCTGTTGATCGGCAGCGGGCCCGGCCAGAGCGGCCACTTGCGGATTGAGCAGGGCGGCGTGGTGGAAAACTTTCCCCGCCTGTCGCTCGGTCACGGCGCGGCGGACGCCGGCGGCACCATCACCCTCTCCGGAAACGGCCTTCTCAAGGCCCCATCTGAAGCCGTGGTGATTGTGGGCGACGCCGGAACCGGCGCGGTGACGGTCGGCGACCAAGCCGTCTTTTCCTCCGCCTTCACCTTGCTTGGCAATGCGGCGGGCGCTTTCGGATCCATCTCCGCGGATGGGGAAAACGCGACTTTGGACAGCCGCGGCGGCGACACGTGGATCGGCATGGAAGCGGGCTCGGAAGGCAGCGTTCTGTTGTGGGAGGATGCCAAGTGGGAGAATGCCGGCAACTTGCGAGTAGGCCAAATGGGCGTTGGTCATCTCCGGGTGGAGTCCGGCGCGCGGGTGCGCCAAGTCAGCGCACTCACGGTCGGCGCCGCCCCGGGAGGCGAAGGGTTGCTGGAAATCCACGGGGAGGGCTCGCGCCTGGAAGCTTCGGGGGATGCCAGCATCGGTCCGGTTCCCCCGGCTTCCCGAGCGCGGGGGACCCTTTCCCTCGACGACCAGGCGACCATGCAGGTTGCCGGAAAAATCAACGCCCGGTCGGGCGGGGTCATCCGCATCGACGGAGGCGCGCGCTTGACCGCGGTGGGCGGGATCGAATTTTTCAACGGCAGCCGCCTGGAACTGACGGAAGGCCACCTCGTCACCAACGGGGACCTGCGCGCCGCGCCGGGAGTTGAATGGGTTTGGACGGGCGGCACCCTTCAGTCATCGGGAATTCTGACCGGAATCGGAGACCTCCCGGCAGGGGGCTCGCTGGTGATGACCGCCGACGCTTCCCGCCTCTCCGGTGACTACGAAACGCCCCTGCGCCTCGGCCACGGCTCCGTGATTCAGGGACCGGGCACCATCTTCAATCCGGTCGATCTGGGAGACTCGGCCACCGCCCTGCTGCGGGGAACCAATTCCGCGCGGCCCCTGCGCGTGATCGGACGCGTGACCGGCAGCGGAACCCTCCAATTTGTTGAGTTGAACGGCGAGCTTCGGCCGGGCAACGACAACCCCGGTTTGGTTTACCTCAATAATTCCACCTTTGTCAGCGGGACCACCATCCACCTGGACATCGCCGGGCCCGACGATGTCTCCCGCATCGCCCACACCACCCAGGTGAGTTTCGCCAACGCCCGGTTGCGCGTCCGTTTCACCAACGGCTACGAGCCGACCGCGGACGAGACCTTTACCCTCTTCACCATGCCAGGGTGGCCCGTCTCCTCCCCCGTGTTTGCCGACGCCCGCTTCCCAGCCGGATGGGAATTGGAAGACGGAGTGCTGCGCCACACCGGGCGGGTGCCGGCGCAAACCTACGGCAGCTGGGCGCGGGCTCACGCATTGACCGGCCCGGACGCCGCGCCCCTCGCCGATTGGAACGGCAACGGCTCTCCCAACCTGCGCGATTATTTATTCGGCGGCCATCCGCGGGAATCCAGACCGGCCAACGCCTCTCCCGCCATCGGAGAGAACGGGCTTACGTTGACGTGGAACCGGCCCGCCGGAGGCGGCGGGGATTATTTTATCGAAAGTACCGCCGATCTCCTTTCGTGGACCGAGGTGGACACCCCGGAGCCGGAACCGGTGCTCCCGGCGGACGGCGTGCCCGGAGGCTACGAACGGGTTGCGGTCACCCTGCCCGCCGGCGGGGAAAACGCCGCGTTCCACCGGGTTTCGGCCACCGAATTCCCCCGCGACACCGTTTATCCCGGCGCGCAATGGGAAACCATCCCCAACCCGGCCGAGGCCGGGGTTCCCCAATCGGTGATCAACGAAGCCCTGGCGTATTTAAACAATTTGGACACCACCGGGTTCGTGGCGGTCAAAGGCGGGCGGATTTTATTCGAATACGGAGACACCCGCGACCTCAGTTACGTCGCCTCGGTCCGCAAGAGCATTTTGTCGATGATGTTCGGCAAATACGTGGAAGCCGGGGTGGTCGATCTGACCGAAACCATCGGGGAAATCGGCATCACCGACCGGCAGGCATTGTTGGAAATCGAAAAACGGGCGACCGTCCACGACCTGCTGCGCGCGCGCTCGGGTGTTTATCACCCTCCCTCCAACACCGGTGACAACTCCGATAACGCGCCGCCGCGGGGTTCGCGGGCGCCCGGGCAGCACTACCTTTACAACAACTGGGATTTCAACGCTCTCGGCACCGTTTTTACAACCAAGACAGGCAAGACACCCTACGAGGCAATTCGCGACGATCTGGCCATCCCCCTGCAAATGCAGGATTTTTCCATGGCCGCCCAAAGCTGGGGCGGCAACACCTCGATCTCCCTTCACCGCGCATATCACTTCACCCTCTCGACCCGCGACATGGCCCGGATCGGACTTTTGATGCTGCGCGACGGAGTCTGGAAGGGCGAGCGCCTGATTCCCGAAAGCTGGATGGAGGAGAGCCTCTTTCCATGGACCCCTGGCGCGTCCGGCAACCGGGCCTACAGCTATCTGTGGTGGGTGCGGGAGGTGGACGAAGAGGATCCGTTTCACGGCTCCTTCGCCGCCCACGGTTTGCGCGGCCAATACATCATGATTGTGCCCAAGCGGGATTTGGTGCTGGCCCACAAAACCAATTTTTCCGGAACAAGCCGCTCGGTGAGCCGATCCCAGTTTTACCAATTGGCCAACATTCTGGTCCAGGGCATGGAGCCGTGAATGACCCGGGTCCGGCAACGGGAAACCGGGGCATGCAACTTCCCTGTTGCCAGAGCGGAGTTGCGACTTTAGCAACATGGCCTTCCTTTACCCGGTGAATTTTTCAAAACGTGACAGTTTGATGGGAATCGTGATGGCCGCGGCGGTCGTGTTGACCGGTTGCGGTGGCAAGATCACTTTGGAGCGGGAGGTCCATCCCATCCCGGAGGACGCGGACCGTTCGGTCTCCGCGCCGGGCAAGCCGGGCAGTGTTTTCGTGCAAAGTTCGCCGGGAGCGCCCAACACCTTCAACAAACTGGTGGCCGAGGACGCGCCCTCCAGCGAGGCCATCGCCCTGTTGATGGACGGCTTGACCCGCTACGACCCGGTGCGGGAAGAGGTCGTGCCGGGGCTCGCCCGCTCGTGGGAGATTTCCGAAGATCAAAAAACCTTCATCTTTCACCTTCGCCGGGGCGTGCTTTGGAGCGACGGCCATCCCTTCACCGCCGGGGACGTGGTGTTCACTTTCCAAGCAATCTACGATGAACGGTACCCCAACCGCGGCGCCTACGATTTGTCGGTGGACGGCGAACCGTTCGAAGTGGAAAAGATCGACGAGCACACCGTGCGGATCACCACCCCGGAGGTTTTCGCCCCGTTCCTGCTCTACATGAGCCGGGAAATCCTGCCGCGCCACAAACTCATCGACGCCTTTGAAGACGGCTCCCTGCTGCGCCAGTGGAGCATCGGCACCGCCCAGCGAACCCCGCGGGAGATCATCGGCACCGGCCCCTACCGGCTGCGGTCGTTCCGGGTTGGCGAGCGGGCGGTTTTCGAAGCCAATCCCCATTACTGGCGGGCCGACGAAGCCGGGCAGCGCCTTCCCTACACCGATTTTCTGGTCATGACATTCGTGAGCGACCAGAACTCCGCCATGGCCCGCTTCGCCAATGGGGAGACCGACGTGGAGGCAATCACTCCCGACAATATTATTTGGGTCGAGCGCACCGCCGAACGCCACGATTTCACCATCCATGACCGCGGCCCCTCGACCGGGACCAGTTTCATCTGGTTCAACCAACACCCGGGCAGTGACGCGAACGGCAAGCCTTACGTGGAACCCCACAAACTGGCTTGGTTCACCGATCAGCGTTTCCGCCAGGCCATTTCCCACGGCATCGACCGCGACGGCATCATCGAGGGGGTGCTGTTCAACCGGGGCACGCCTCTCTGGGGGCCGGAAAGTCCGGCCAACACCCGCTGGTTCAATCCCGACGTGAAACAGTATCCACTTGATCTCGCCCGTTCCCGGGAACTCCTGCGGGAAGCCGGTTTCGATTGGGACGCGCGCGGGCGATTGCATGACAAGGAGGGAAACCGGGTGACGTTCAGCCTGATCACCAACCACGAAAACCCGATCCGCACCGCCATGTCGATGGTCTTCCGGGAAAACATGCAGGAACTCGGCATCAACGTCCAAGTCCAGTTTCTCGACTTCGGCACCGTGGTCACCAAAATCCAATCCTCTTTCGATTACGAAGCCGGCATGCTCGGTTTCACCGGCGGCATCGATCCCTCCGGAGGCATGTCGATCTACCACAGCCGGGGGCGCCTCCACCAGTGGCACCCGAGCCAGGAACAACCCGCCACCGAGTGGGAGGCCCGCATCGACGAGTTGATGCTGCGGCAATTGAAAACCCTCGATTTCGAAGAGCGTTTCGCCGCCTGGGCCGAGGTCCAGCAAATCATGAGCGAGCAGGTGCCCTTCATTTATCTTGTTACCCCCAACGCCTACGCCGGACTCAAAAACCGCTGGAACAACGTGGAAATTCCGACCATGGGATCGGTCGTCTGGAATATCGACGAAATTTGGGCGCCCTGAACCTCCGATGAAAACCTACATTCTCAAACGATTCATCGCCCTTGTTCCGATGCTTCTCGGGATCACCTTCATGGTGTTTGTGCTGATGAGTCTCACCCCCGACGATTTCCTGACCCCGATCCGGGCCCAGCCCGACGTGGACGAACGCTACATCGAGCGCCTCGAACAAGAGTTCGGCCTCGACCGCGGGCCGATCGCCCAATACCTCCTCTGGCTCGGCAACATCTTTCCGCTGCACTACGACGGGGAGGCCGAACGCTGGTGGCAACGGATCGGATTTCAGGTCAACTTCGGCTATTCCTGGACCTACCGGGTGGAGGTGACGGAGCTGCTCGCCCAACGGATTCCCGCCACCGTCCTCCTTTCCCTGTCCGCTCTGGCCTTCGCCTGGTGCGTGGCCATTCCTCTCGGGGTGTTGGCCGCCATCTACAAAGATTCCATTTTCGACCGCCTCACCTCCATCCTCGCCTACGCGGCCCTCTCCATTCCCGAGTTTTTCCTTGCCCTCATCGCCGTTTTTTTCGCCGCCCAAACCGGATGGTTTCCCGTGGGAGGGTTCACTTCCCTGGATCATGAATTCATGTCCTTTCCGGCCCGCGCGGCCGACATCGCCTATCACTTGATTCTGCCGGCATTCGTGTTGGGCGTGGGCGGGATCGCCAGCCTGATGCGCATCATGCGCTCGCATTTCCTCGACTACCTGCGGGCGGAATTCGTGACCGCCGCGCGCGCCAAAGGGGTTCCGGAGGGCTGGGTGATGTTCCGCCACGTTTTCCGCAACGCCATCAACCCGCTGATCAGCATGCTTGGTTTCGCCTTTTCGGGTTTGTTGAGCGGCGCCCTGCTGGTGGAAAACGTCATGAACTACCCGGGCCTCGGCCAACTGGTTTTCCAGGCCTTCTTGCGCCAGGACCAGTTTGTCGTCATGGGGGCCGTTGTCATGAGCAGCGTGATGCTGATCATCGGCAACCTGCTCGCCGATATCCTTCTCGCCAAGGCCGACCCGCGCATCCGCCTCCATTGATGAACCGCCCGAATTCCCGACCGTCATGAAGGAAAACCTTTTCATCCAAGCAGCCCGCCGCCCGCTCGGCCTCGCCGCGATGATCACCCTAGGGGTGCTCTACCTGGTGGCCATCTTCGCCCCCTTCATCGCCCCCTATCAGACCCAAACCCAGCAATTGCAAAAAACCTACCACCCGCCCACCGGGCTGACGTGGCAGGACGGCCGGCTGCAAGTGAAAGTTTACGAACAGGTCGATCCAACCGTTTATGAACCGATTCCCGGCGGGGCCGCGCCGATCCGTTTTTTCGCCAGGGGATTTGAATACAAAATTCTCGGTCTCATTCCGTGGGACCGGCACCTCTTCCTGGTGGAGGCCCCCGAGAGGATTTACCTGCTCGGCAGCGACTCCACCGGGCGGGACGTCTTTTCCCGTCTGCTTTACGGAGCGCAAATTTCCCTCAGCATCGGCCTCATCGGCATCACCATCACCATGACCTTCGGCTTTTTGATCGGCTCCCTGGCCGGCTATTTCGGCGGCTGGGTGGACAACGCCGCCATGCGGCTGGTTGAGCTGCTCATGGCCATTCCCGGGCTCTACCTGCTGCTGGCCCTCCGCTCGGCCTTCGCCGCCCATGTTCCATCGGATCAGATGTATCTGCTTATCGTGATCATCCTCGCCTTCATCGGCTGGGCCGCCACCGCCCGCATCATCCGCGGCATGTCCCTCTCGCTGCGCCAGCGCCAGTTTGTGCTCGCGGCGGAGGTGCTTGGCCAATCGACGTGGAAGATCCTCACCCGCCACATCCTCCCCAACACCTTCAGCTACCTGATCGTGGCCGCCACCCTTAGCATCCCCGCCTACATCCTCGGCGAGGCCGCCCTGAGCTTTCTCGGGCTCGGCATTCAGGAACCCTCCGCCTCCTGGGGGCTCATGCTCTCCCAGGCCCAGGATTCAAAAGTTTTCATGATGAACCTCTGGTGGCTGCTCATTCCCGGTGCCGCCATCTTCGTCACCGTCATCGCCTACAACGTTCTTGGGGACGTGTTGCGCGACATCGTCGATCCCAAAATGAAAGTGCAAAGCCGATGAAACCGGAACCCGCATCCTCCCAACCGTTGCTCGACGTCCGCAATTTGGAAATCACCTTTCACGGGCGCGACGGCGCCATGAAAGCGGTGGACAACATCTCCTTCGCGATCGAAAAAGGGGAAACCCTCGCGGTGGTCGGTGAAAGCGGCAGCGGCAAAAGCGTGACCGCCCTCGCCATGACCCAACTGCTCCCGCCCCCGCCGGTTTGCCGGGTGGGCGGCAACATTTTCTTCGAGGGGCTCGACCTGCTCCAGCTCCGCCAGCGGGAGCTGCGCCGCTTCCGCGGCAAGGAGATCGCCTACATCTTTCAGGAACCCTCCACTTCCCTCAATCCGGTCTTCACCGTCGGCAACCAAATCGCCGAGGCGGTCAAACTCCACCGTCCGGAAGTAAACGACGTGACCGCCGAAGTCATCCGCGCCCTCGATCTGGTGAAAATCCGTGACCCGGACAAGCGTCACAAGGATTATCCCCACCAGTTGAGCGGCGGCATGCAACAGCGCGTGATGATCGCCATGGCCCTCGCCTGCCATCCGAAGCTTCTCGTCGCCGACGAGCCGACCACCGCCCTCGACGTCACCATCCAGGCCCAGATCATGGACCTGTTGAAGGAACTCAAAACCAAACTCGGCATGTCGGTTCTGATGATCACCCACAATTTCGGCATCGTGAACGGCTTCGCTGAAAAAGTGGTGGTGATGTTCCGGGGCAAAATCGTCGAGGCCGGCGAAACGCAATCGGTCCTGCGCAACCCGCAACACCCCTACACCAAGGCGCTCATCGCCTGCATTCCCCGCCTCGGGGTGAAACAGCAACGCCTCACCACCATCGATTACGCCACCCTGGGGTAAATCCGCTCCCGCGGAAGCGGACGACGCGGAGGGCCACGCCAGTCAGGCGGGAGGCTCCACCTTAAAACGCTTGAACGGATCGGCCGGGCATGCCGGGGCGTGACTCAACTTTCGGGCAGTGATCAACCTGGTCTTGTTTTTCAAGGATTGTCGGCCTCTATCGCGTCCACAACCGGACCGCTCAGTTCGAATTCGACCACGGGTCTCCAAGTCGAAACCGGCTCCACCGTTCGAATTTCCAAGTGATACTGGTCGGGCCATTCGAGCCCCCTGCTCCGGGTCCGGTCAGGCGGGACCGGAAAGCCGTGCCGCAACTCACCAATGACCGCCACGCCGCCCGTTCGGAACGTTCCCCGCACAGAGTGACGGTCTCCCTCAATCACAATTCCGCCGGAGTCGGGATCGAAATCGATGGGATAATTGCTTTGCAACAACCACGAAATCCGGGCTGGCGCGGTGGCGACGATGTCATCTTCAATCCGCAAGCGCCGCCAATCCTCAAACTTAATGGCGCGGATGAACCGTTCCAGCCGTCCGCCATAAATAACCGGGTTGGAGGCATCTCCCCTTATCCGAAGGATATCCCCCTCGAGTTCGTGGGAAAGTATGCGCCCGTCGGCCCCCGCGGTATGCACACTCTGCCCTGATCCGTCCACCAGCAGGGTGTTGTGGGCGGCGCTGGTTACCGCGAACTCACGGTTGTGCGGAGTTAAATACCCATCATAGTAACCGGTGTCCCAGATCAGTTTTTCGCCACCGGCGGTCCAAATGAAATGGTTTTGATCGGCATGACCGTGACCAAAGGCCCGCCCCCCGAAGGGTCCGCTGCGGAAGGCAAAAACCACCTGATTCCCGGCGTCGAAAGGGTCCCGGTTGGCCACCACCCAGCCCATGTCCTCATAATGTTGATACCGGGGAAGTGTCGTGGCGGTGGCCGGATCGTATCCGTCGCGCCCGGCCCACAGGCAAGCGAAAACCAGTTCCCGTCCGTGGGTAATATCCACCGAAAGCGCGTCCACGTAGCGCCAGAGAACCGGGTCACGGTAAACCGAGGCAAACCGCTTCATGACCAGTTTGTCAAAAGTGCCGGGAGGAGCGTGACGGCAGTTGCCGAACGGGACGTGCGCCCCGGCGGGCGGATGGGTGAGGACTTTGAACCCGCCGGTGTTGCGCAGCCAGGGATGCCGGTAAAAATCGACACCCGCTCCGGTTCGCATCGCATCGGCGAACTGGCAGACAAAAAAGAGGGTGTAGGACCAGTAATCGATCCCCTCGTGCCAGCCCCCATGCCGGTCTCCGCGGGGCAGAAATACTCCGGCAAACAGTTGCGAGGAGAAGGCGATCCAGCTTTCCGCCTCCGGTTCCCGTCCGGCAAGGGCCAGACCGGCTTGGGCCAGGGCCGAGGCACAGAACCAGGGGTGATTATTGTCGGGATCGTTCATCATCCCGGCCGAGGTGCGCTTACCGACAAAGGGATTCAAAAAGGCGTGCATGTCCCGCCCGCGTCCCAAAATGGCTTCCCGGATTTTTGCCCCATCCGCGGCTGACAATTGATCCTCCAGCAGATTGTGTCCCACCGACAAGGCCCGCAAAAGGGACTGGGCGGCGTGATCGCTTTCCCATACTCCGGTTGACCCGGTGGCCGGCCAGGAGGCGACCTGCCGCATCAGCGCCACCGCCGCGTTCAAATGGCTTTTTTCACCAGTCAATCGAAAGGCCAGCGCCTGTTGGGTGATGCCGTCCTCCATGCGATAGGCCAAGCTGTTTTTGGCTTCCCACAAACCGTGGTTCCAGACTCCGTCCGGATATAGCGGAGGCTCCTTCGCACGGAGCAGATCATCGGGAATGCCGCGTCCGGCCAGTTCCAGCAACCGGTCGCGGTAAACGGCCCGCCCGCCCGCGCCGGACCGCAATTTTTCCAGTTGGGCGGAATCGATCACAAAGGCGGTTCCCGGTTCAAGGGCGAACCGGTTTAGCGATACCGGAAAAGCCACCGCCCCGTCTGGCACGGTGAAAGAATGGCGGGAAATGCCCAGTTTTCCCCCTTGTCCATCCAAGGCCCGCACCTCGACGCGATAGTCACCCGGGGGCAGAATCTCAGACGGGAGGTAAAAATTCCATGGGCTCTCCCATTCGTTTTCAGTCCCACTCCCCCGCAAGCGCAGGATATAACGAACGGCCCCTTGATGGGGATGCCAATGCAAAAACGGTGGGTTGGCCAAAGCGGTATTTTCCGGATAAATCCAATGCAAAGGATCCAGGGAAAACTCCTCCCATCTGGAATCGGGTGAAGCGATGGCGACTGCGGCAAAGCCGCAAATGGCAGTGATGGCGGGCAGCGCGGTTTTCATACGATGACGTTACTGAGCAAACGGACCACAAACCCGGTCGTCGGATTTGTCCCGCGGCTTATTTCCTTCCGCGCGGAGCCGGATGGCCGCAAGGGGAAAGCCGTTTTTGTTAAAAACAACCGTCGTTTGGGTATTTGTTTAACCCATCATGCTTTGTTATGATGCCACCCGTAAGCCTGCCCATGGAGGGCCGGCATGGAAAAAGACATTTCATCAGACCTCTTTATGAAACTCAGATCCCTGATCCGTCTCTCCTCCGTTTCGCTTCTCGTCATGGCCCTGGCCGCCGCCCCGGCTCATGCATCTTCTCCGGTGGAAGTGGTCTCCTACCACTATCTCACCGCGCCGAATGTTAACCGTGATGATCCCGATCTCACCAAACTGACTGACGGCGTCACCGTGCCGGATTCCTATTGGAGTTCCGGCCAGCCTTCTCCTCTGGGCGCCGAGGTTGGGTGGCTGCAAAACCCGGCCGATCCGGAAAAGCCCCTGCCCGCCATCGTTTTTGATTTGGGCGAAGGCCATTACTTGGACTCGGTGCGAATCAACTACGTCCTGTGGCCCGATGCCGGGGTGCGCGCGCCGCATGAAGTCCGGGTCTCGGTCAGTTTCGACGGGGTGGAGTTTTTGTTGGAAGAAATCCACACCGGATTCGACGGGAGCAATCATGATGCCGGGTTCACCATGTACACCCGCTCCCTCGACATCGATCTCAACAGCAAACCGGCCCGCCAGGTGAAACTCGATTTCCGGCAAGGGCCGGGAGAAACATGGGGACCCAACCGCTCTTCCTGGCATTGGTTGGACGAGGTTTCGTTCACCGGAACCGCCATTGACAATCTGGACAACCCTACCGCGGCTTCCCTGCACCAGGCGGTCGAATTGGAATTTCCGACCGAGATGGGCCGCGTTTACCAAATCCAAACCTCTCCGGATTTAGCCGAATGGGAAAACTGGGGAGATCCGATTCTGGGGAACGGCGGGGATTACCGCCTTTTCCGGTCGATTAAAACCGAGGGACGCGGCTTCTTCCGGGTGATGACCACCCCATGAAGCATCTCGCGGCCAACAACCTTTCGATCCGCAATCATTAAACTCAACATCATTGAAACCAACCAACAACACCATGCAAACATCCATCCTCAAACGATTCGCCGGGGGGTTTACCGCCGCCCTGCTCGCTCTCGCGCTGACCGGAGTTCCGGCCGGCGCCGCCGTGATCAACGGGGTCGCCTACACCTTCGACAAAGCCCCCAGCACCAGCTATCCGGACAACGACCTGACCAAGCTTACCGACGGAGTCCGGGTGCCCCCGTCCTCCACCAGCACGGGGTTCGCGGATTTCGTGGTCGGCTGGATTCAAAATCCGGCCGATCCCGGCACGCCGCATCCCACCATCGATTTCTCGCTGGGCGATGTGTACGATCTGACTTCGGTGGAGATCAGCTATGCCCTTTGGCCGGGAGCCGGAGTGAGAGCTCCCGAAGAAGTTTGGGTTTCTTTTAGTCCGGACGGCGTGAACTTCGGCCCGGCCCAGGCTTACACCGGATTTGACGGTTCGAATCATCCCGAAGGTTTCGCGGTTTTCTCGCGATTGCTGGAAATCGACTTGACCGGCCACACCGCCTCCTTCGTGCGTCTCGATTTCCGGCAGGGTCCGGGCACCGAATGGGGTGAAAACCGTTCCGCCTGGCACATGCTGGATGAAGTCCAATTCACTGGCACCGTGATCCCGGAGCCCGGTGTCATCGGACTGGTCTTTGGTTTGGCGGCGGGGGGCTTGTTGATTTGGCGGCGACGCAAAAACGGCTAAGCCACCCAACGTCAAACATTCGGTTCGTTCCTTCCGGCGTGAAAGGGCATGCTGTCCTTTCACGCCGGTTTTGCCAACGAATGACCGCCCACCACCACTCCACCCCGTCCCAACCGGTATGCACTCCGCTTTCGGGAAGCTGGATAGACTTCCATCATCCGAATCCCCTGGAGGGCGGTTACTGGAACGAGACCACCCGCCGATTCACCTGCGAAGACTGGCGGACCAAGGTCGCGGAAATGGCCGCCTTCGGCATCGACACCCTGGTGGTGGAATCGGTGATGCTGCGGGGGAAATCCTTCTACCCATCGAAATGGGTACCGGCCCAATGGGACCACGCCTGCCGGGATCCCCTGGGGGCGGTTTTTCAAGAGGCGGACCGTCACGGAATGACGGTTTACCCCGGGGTCGGCTTTTTCTCCGAACAGACCGGAAAAACGGAAGCCGACGACCGCGAGCAAATTCTCCGGCGTGAGGTCCCTCTCGAACTCCACGCCCGCTACGGCCACCATCGTTCCTTTGCCGGTTGGTATTTGCCGGTGGAAGCTCCCATTCAAGGGTATTTCCCGGAAGACTACATCCGCTACGTCAACGAACTCGCGGCTCATTGCAAAAAACCGGATGCTTCCCGGAAAATCCTGATCGCCCCCTACGGAACCCGCACGGTAAAGGCCGACCAACATTATGTTGAGCAATTGCGCCGACTGGAGGCGGACCACATGGCCTATCAGGATGAAGTCGGTGTGCAAAAGACCACGCCCTCCGAACTCGACGCCATCTTCCGCCGTCTGCGGGAGTGCCACGACCAAGCCGGGAAGCCGCTGTGGGCCGATGTGGAAATCTTTTCTTTCGAAGGCCCGGTTTACGGGAGCCGCCTTGTTCCGGCGCCGTTTGAACGAGTACGGGCCCAGATTGAGGCCGTCTCCCCACACGCCGAAAAACTGCTCTGCTACCAATACCTCGGCATGGTGAATTCCTCGGTGAACAACGTGTATGCGGGGCACGCCCGTTCCTTGGAATTCGCCAGGGATTATCGCCTATGGGTTCGAACCCGGCTTGGCTGTGCCGCCGAAAGAAGTTGATCCTTGGTAATTCAAATAGGCCAGCACCCCGGCGATGGCCGCGCCAAAAAAGAACCCGTTGGCAAGAGCGAAAACGGCCAGCAACGAAGCGGTGACGACACCGCAAAAAGAAAGAGCCAACAAATCGGCAATTTCGAGAGGCGCTGCCGCCTCTCCACATGCCAGCCCTATCGACGTTGGCCAGAAATGAAAAGAACCTCACGCCCGCTTGACTCAAGACCCTAAGATGGAAGAGAATAAAATAGGAAAGATGAAGATAAACAGGAAATGGAAAGTAGGCATATTGGTGGCTCTGATTGTGGCTGCCTTTCTGCTTTACATTTTTGGATTTCGAACAGAAATTTTTATCCTCCTGCTGCTCGGAGGATTGTTTGAAATATGTTTTTACCTCTTGATATTACATGAAATCAAAGATGAATCAGTCGCGGAATGACCGGACGGAATCGTTGCTAACCAACGATTATCAGGAATAAGCGACTACCAATAAAGGTTCCAGCCGACTGAGAAACGATGTCGATCAGGACCATGGTCCTCACAATACGCAGCACTCAACAGAATGGGCTGGCGGCCATTCTTCGAGTGTGCTCAACGTTCGCGAAAAATGACTGGAAGAAATTACGGCAGTTTTTTACTGGGAATCATCTCGGGAGGGCTCCTGGCCTCCCTGGTTGCGTTCGGATACATAATGCTGTTTGCCGGGGGGCCGCCGGACGACCCGTTGACCAGGTTGAAGCTATGGCAGGTGCGGCACGTCCAGTCGAACATCGAAAGGCAGATCCAAGAAGAGGTTCCAGATGCCGCCCTGCTTCAGGAGTTACTGCATCCCCACGTAAGATGCGCGTTTGTCACCACCGAGCCGCATGGTCTGTTTGGTTATGATCAGTACCAAGTGCTGGGTGTTGCAGAAGATTTTTATGTCGTCGCGACCATCCCCATCACTGGAATGAATCTGTTCCGCACGAGAGCACGTGGATTTGGCGCTCCGAAAATCGAAGTCCACGAAATAATTGATTTTCCTGATCCCCCGGCTGGGACTCAGTGGCATCCTGACGATCCTACTCGAATTGTGGAAATGTATCTCCGGGGGAAGGGCCGCTACTTTGAGATCAAGCAAGACCCGAAGGAGATGGATGTGAATGAAGTAGCGGATTTGATTTCCGAGGAGCAGCGTGACACCATGCCGGATCCGTGACACGCAAGCCGGGTGAGTCAATGAGCGTTCCGCTGCGCTCCACACTCATGACTCCCCTCCACGTTGGCAGAAAAAATAATGATGATCCATGAGGCTATTTCGTGAAGAGAAATCCGATGCAGAGTCATCGAATCGGTTTGGAAGAAAGTCGATCGACCCAAGTGTCCAATGTGGTTCGAAAAGATCCGGGAGCTGACACGCGAAGCCCAAACCCATTCGCGTTCGTTTCCGCTCTACCGCCCGGGGTGCTTGACTACCGGGTGGTGGACATCTAGGAAGCTCCCGAAATGAAGTCCGCTTGCGCCATCCTTTTGACCCTCCTCGTCGCCGTGACGGGTGCGGGCGCATTGGAGCTGTGCAAGCATGGGTCCGGCACGGTTCACCTTTTCTTCGGCTTTCACTGCGATGGAGAGGCCGAACACGCGGATCATCCCGGCCCCGGTCACCATCATCCGGAACGGGGGGCGGACGGCCATCGGCATGGCGACCCGGAACAGCATGAGCCCTGCACTCACGAAATCCTCCAGGTGGAGGAGGAATTCGCGCCGGGCAACTGTCGCGTCGCCGCCGGGCGGATGTCGGTTCCTCTCCCCCTTTCCCCGGCTCCCGTGGCAGAATTCCTCGGAATTCCGCGGTTCGAGAGCGTATTGATCGATACTTTCCCGCGCGCCCCGCCTGCGCTGAACGCCCCTCAAGTTCATTTCGCGAGAACCATTCGCCTCCTTATCTGAAGCATTGTTTCGCTTTGGTTGAAACGCCTTCCGGCGCGACTCCTGTCCGCCAGCGAGGCTGTTCTTCCGTTTCCTGTTCCCAGGGGACTCCCGCTCCACACGAAACCATGCTTCACGATGTCTATTTTAAGAAAAGAATCCTTCCGCCGGGCCGGACCGCGAGCCTGGCCGTCACATTCGGCGATCCTGACCGCCGGTTGTCTCCTCGCCGCGTTCTGGTCTCCGTTGTCCGGGGAGCGCTCGATTAACCTCGAAGAGGCAATTGAGCGCGCTTTCGCCGTCGAACAGATCGATGCGTTCAGCGATGCCGCAAGGCGAGAGGCCGACGGGCGCCGCCGCGCCGCCGCGGCCATTCCCAACCCCTCCATCGTGGCCGAGCGTGAGGCTCTCCGAGGTGCGGGCGCAAACTTCCGGGAAACGACGCTGGGCCTGAGCATGCCTATCGACTTTCTATGGAAGCGGGGCGCCCGCCGCGAGGCTGCCGGGAGTCGCGCCAAAATCGCCGAGTGGCAACTGGAGGATCATCGGCGTCATGTCAGCCGGGAGATCGCCGGACTGTTTATGGATCATGGCGCCGCGGAGGAGGAACAGTTCCGGCACGCCTCCGCTCATGACGCGTTGGAAAGAGCACAGCGGGTCGCGCGGGCCGCCACCCGGGAAGGAGACGCCCCCGCCTCCCTGCTCCGGCGGGTGAATCTCGCGGTCGCGCGGCATCGTTTTGAAGAGGCCGGGATCGAGGTTCGCCTGCAGGAGATCCGTTTTCGTCTGGCCTCGTTGCTCGATCTTGAGGAGGTGATTCCGGTGGCGGAGCTTCCCACGCCGCCGGTGTTCGCCGGCGCGGCCGCCGTGGAAGAGTTCGCACTCTCCCGTCGCCCGGACCTGAAAGCTTCGAGCCTGGCGGTCGATTGGCTTCGGGCCGAAGAGCAACTCGCCCGCCGCGAGGGAGGTCCGTCCGCCTCGATCCTGGCGGCGCGCAAGGAAGACAACGCCGGGCGCGACGGTTATCTCGTCGGAATAACGGTCGAAGTGCCGCTGTTTGATCGCAACCAGGGCGCGGCCCGGGTCGCGAAGGCAGACCTGACGAGGGCGGAGATCGCCCACGCGCGGGCGCGGAGAATGGTGGCGGCGGAGGCCCGCGGCGCCTACCTCCGCTGGGTTCAGATCCAGGAGCATTGGAACAGCCTGGAGGCCGCCGAAACGGACGGCGACGCGGAAACCTTTCTCCGGACGACCGGAGCCGCCTTTGAGGCGGGAGAGACGTCTCTTCTTGAATACCTGGATGCCGTCGAGACGTATTTGGAATCCTGGCACAATCGCATTCAGATGCGGAAATCCCTGCATCGGGCATCGCTCGATCTCCTCCACGTCACCGCGTCCGCCCTCGAACGCTAACCACTCTTTTCCGTTCACAACGTATGAAACGTATCCAATTTTTCCTTTTAGCAGCCCGCCTAAAACCGATCTTACTCCTTGTCGCCGGAGTTGCCGTTTTCGGCTGCCGTCCTCACACGCACCACGACGACGGCCACAGCCACGAGCACGCGACCCACGAACACGGGCACGGGCATGGACATTCCCACGAAGTTGGCGGTCACGTTCATCCTGGTCCGCATCCTCATGAAACCGCGCGGCTGCCCGGGACCGCCGCCGACCACGACCATGCCCACGAAATCGCGATCACGCAATACACCGGGAGTTCCGAGCTTTTCATGGAGCATGAGCCACTGGTGGCCGGAACGCCCGTCAGGCTGGTCATTCATCTCACGCGCACCGCCGACTTCACGCCGGTCACCGCCGGATCGCTGGACGTGCGGATAATCTCGACCGGCGGAGAGACGTATTCCGTCCGCGGGGAGAGGCCGGCGCGCCCCGGAATTTTCCTGCCGGTTCTCGAAGTTCCCTTCTCCGGACCGGCCCGCATGGAGATCGAAGTCCGTGGACCTCAGCTCAACGACCTCCACATCCTTGACGATGTCACCGTCCACGTTTCCCCGGCCGCGATCCCTCATCCCGAAGCCGATGAGGAGGATCCCACGACCATCACATTCCTTAAGGAGCAGCAGTGGCAGGTCGATTTTGCCAACGAGCCCGCGGCGTTACGCCGCGTGCGGCAGGCGATACCGGCGGCCATCGCGTTCAAGTATCCCACCAGCGGCCAGGCGATCCTGCCGGCGCCCGCCTCGGGAATCGTTCGTCTTGCGTCCCCGGAAGACGGGCTGGAGGCCGGAACTCATGCGGCCGAGGGGCAGGCGTTGTTTGTGATTTCTCCCGACTCCGAATGGCAGGCCGGTCTTTCCCAATTGAGGCAGGACTACATGCTCGCGAGGTCCGAACTCGGGCGCGTGCAGCGGCTCCGGGAGGAGGAAGCGGTGGCGGATCGGCGGGTGGAGGAGGCGCGGGTGCGCTTTGAGACTCTTCGGTCCGCGGTCGAGCGCCTTGGTTGGGAGGAGATCGCGGACGACCCCGGAGCGTTGCGGGCGAAAGCGCGGGCGCCGATCGACGGCATTGTCAGCGATGTGTTCGTTGTTTCAGGGCAACGGGTGGCCGCCGGCGATCCCCTGGCGTTGGTCGTCAATCCTGAACGTCTCATCCTGGAGGCGCGGGTGCTTTCTGCGCGGTTGGGAGCGGGCCAGGCGATTGCCGACGTCACCTTTCAGCTTGCGGGGGACAAGCAGCGCCACCGCCTCTCGGAACTCGGCGGCCGGAGTCGACCGCCGGCGCCGCTGGTCAGCCAGGAGAACAACCTGACTGTCGCGCGGTTCCTCGTTGATAATCCCGACCGCCGGTTCCTGGCCGGATCGAGGGGAACGGCTCACCTGCTCGTCGGCGACGAAGGCGAAGAGAGGGTGGCGATCCCGGTTTCCGCCATTCACGAGGAGGATGGCTTGCCTATCGTTTTCGTTCAAACCGCGGGGGAGAGCTTTGTAAGTCGCACCGTCCGTCTCGGCGCCGGCGATGGCGTTTTCACGGTGGTCTTGTCCGGCATCGAGGAAGGGGAACGGGTGGTGACCCGCGGCGGCGCCTTTATCCGTCTGGCGTCGCTTACCACAACGGAAATGGGTCACGGCCACGCGCACTGAGGAGATTTATCTTATGCTTGATGCGATCATTGCATTTTCCCTTCGCAACCGGGCGCTGATTCTCGTCGGCGGCCTGGCGTTATTGTTGAGCGGCCTATACACGACCCTGCGGTTGCCGGTGGACGTTTTCCCGGACCTCAATTCCCCGACCGTCACCGTGATGACCGAAGCTCACGGGATGGCGCCGGAGGAGGTCGAGGCGCTCATCACCTTTCCCCTGGAATCGGCGGTGAACGGCGCCACCGGCGTGCGGCGCGTGCGATCATTTTCCGCGCCCGGCATCAGCATCGTCCATGTCGAGTTCGCCTGGGACGCGGATCCGTATGTCGCCCGCCAGATTGTTTCCGAGAAACTGCAGGCGGTCGCGGGGGCGCTGCCGCCGGACGTTCCCGCGCCGGTCATGGCACCCATGGCCTCGATCATGGGCGAAATCATGCTCATCGGTCTCTACGCTGAAACGGGCGAAACCGGGGCCGCCGTTTCGCCGATGGACCTCCGCACCCTCGCGGACTGGACCTTGCGCCGAAGGCTGCTCGCCATCCCCGGCGTCGCCCAGGTGGTGGTGCTCGGCGGAGATTTGAAGGAATATCAGGTCCAGGTCGATCCGGCTCTCCTTTCCGCCCATGGGCTGTCCCTGAACCAAGTCCTGCAAAGCGCCCGGCAGGCGAGCGCGAACGCCAGCGGGGGCATCCTGCGTGTCCAGGGGAAGGAATACCAGATTCGCGGTCTCGGGCGGGCCCACACCGTGGACCACCTCGCCGAATCGGTCGTGGCGGAACAGGATGGTTCCCCGATCCTGCTCGGCGATGTCGCGACGGTGGAGATCGGGCCCGCCGTCAGCTTTGGCAAGGCCTCGGGAAACGCCCGGCCCGCCGTCGTGCTCTCCATCACCAAACAGCCCGGCGCCAATACGCTTAAACTCACCCGCGACATCGACACGGTTTTGGACGAGATCGCCGGGACGCTTCCCGACGGCGTCCTTCTTCAACAGGACGCGTTCCGGCAGGCGGACTTTATCCAGGTCGCCATTCGAAACGTGCTGAACGCCCTGCGCGACGGCGCGATCCTGGTGGTCATCGTCCTTCTGCTATTCCTCGGGAACGTTCGTCTGACTCTGATATCGGTTCTCGCCATTCCGCTTTCCCTCGCCTTCACATTCCTCGTTTTCCAGTGGATGGATGTGACCCTGAACACCATGACCCTCGGCGGCATCGCCATCGCCATCGGCGCGTTGGTGGACGACGCGATCATCGACGTGGAGAACGTTTTTCGAAGATTGCGCGAAAACCGTTCCCGTCCGGAAAACGATCGTCGGGAAGTCCTCAGCGTGGTCTATGAGGCCTCCAAAGAGATCCGCCGGCCGATTGTCAGCGCCACGCTCATCATCACGATTGTCTTCATTCCGCTCTTCTTTCTGAGCGGGGTCGAGGGGCGCCTTTTGCGCCCGATGGGCATCGCTTACATCGTCTCGATCTTCGCGAGTCTTGGCATCGCTCTCACAGTGACGCCCGTGCTCGCTTCCTTTCTCCTGCCGAACTCCCGCGGAATCGACCGGGAGCGTGAAGGATGGCTGGCCGGATGGCTGAAACCGCTTTATGGAAAAACCCTCGGCATCGCACTCCGCGCGCCGTGGCTGGCGATCGCGGCCTCCGTTGTGTTGCTCGCCAGCGCCCTCGTGCTCGCCCCATTTCTCGGACGTTCCTTCCTGCCGGAATTCAACGAAGGCGCCCTTTCCGTCAGCTACCTCACGCCCCCCGGCACGTCACTGGATGTGTCCGATCGGATGGGACAATTGGCGGAGGAGCGGCTGCTGGCGCTGCCGGGAGTGCTGGCCACCCAGCGGCGAACCGGACGCGGCGAGCTCGACGAACACGCGCAACCGGTCAACTCCGGCGAGATCGAGGTCACTCTCGACATCGGAGCGGCGGATCGCGAGGAGATCATGGAGCGGGCCCGCCGGACGCTGGCGGGTTTGAGCGGCGCCCAATTCACGGTCGGGCAGCCGATCAGCCACCGCATCGACCATATGCTTTCCGGGACGAGAGCCAGCATCGCGGTGAAACTTTTCGGACCCCAACTTCCGGAGTTGCGCCGCCTGGCCGAAGATGTTGAGCGGCAAATGAACCAGGTGGCCGGAGTCGTCGATCTTGCCGTCGAGCCGATGGTGAACGCTCCCCAGGTCTCGATCCGCTACGACCGGCGGGCGATGGCGCTGCACGGGCTCACCGCCGGACAACTCGGCGAAATGATTGACGTCGCGTTCAACGGTGAAAAGGCCGGCCTGATCCTCGACGGGCAACAAACGTTCGACATCGTCGTGCGCTACCAGGAGTCCGAGCGCGAAAGTATCCACACGATTCGCGAGGCCCTGGTGAGCACGTCGTCCGGGCAGATGCTGCCGTTGTCGGTTTTCGCGGAAGTCTCCCACGACGCCGGTCCGAATCAGATCGGACGGGAAAACGCCCAGCGCAAAATCGTCGTTCAGGCAAACGTGGCCGGGCGCGACATGGGAAGCGTGGTCGCGGATATCCAGGAGAGCGTTGGCGCCAACGTCGCGCTGCCGGAAGGTT
>PXDN01000260.1 GCA_003566375.1 Opitutia bacterium | reverse complement strand
CCATGAGCCCCCACCATTCGATAATCATAACAGGTTAAAGAGACCCAATGGCTGCGTCCGGCTTTCCCCCAAGGCAGGGAAACCCTTCATTTGTTAACGGACCCCTCTTCGATGACCGGGTTTCGGGCGATTCCCCCAATCAAGGCGGCCGCTTCCTCCTCCTGCTCCTCGATCGACTTCACCAAAGCGAACTGGGTCCGGCAACGGTCGAGGTTGTGGCCGGGGCGCTCCACTTTAAAATAATCGTCGCCCAGCAGGTGGTCGGTCAAAAAACGCAGCCCGATTTCAAACGAAATGAGTTTCCCCGAAAAAGGCATCATGTCGATTTCAGCGGCTGTCAACCAATCCCCCACCGCCTCCAAATAACCAGCCGCCAATTCCCGGAACAACTCCATGCACATGGACACCTTGGACAGGTCCCGCTCATCCTCGGCCGCGTGGCAGGTGGCGGTGCGCACCAAATCGCCAAAATCATACAACGCCAGCCCCGGCATAACCGTGTCCAAATCAATCACGCACATCCCCTCCTGGGTGTCGGTGTCCAGCAAGACGTTGTTGAGTTTGGTGTCGTTGTGGGTAATCCGCTCCGGAATTTCCCCGCGCTGGTGCAACCGCAACAGGATTTCGCACATTTCCCGTCGCCGGAGAGCCTGGTCAATCTCGGTTTTGGCTCCCGCCGCCCGGTTCAGGGGATCGCTCTCCACCGCGTTTACGAACGCGTCAAACCGCTTGGGGGTGTTATGAAAATCAGGAATGGTTTCGTGCAGACGGGCTCCTCCCATCGACGCCACCTGTTTTTGAAACATCCCGAACGCCTTCGCCGCCTCCCGCGCTTGTCTCGGGAATTCAATGACATCACAACTGGCCGTTCTTTCGATGAAGACAAAGGAACGCCAGAAATTCCCGTTGGTTTCCTCCAGAAAAGGCATGCCTTCTTTGGTCGGCACCAAAGTCAACGACTTGCGGGAACGGTCGGGCACTTCCTGCTCGTGCAAAATTCGGCAGATGTGGGCCGTCACCCGCTGGAAATTTTCCATCACCTGATCCGGCCGTTTGAATACGGTGTGATTGATGCGCTGGTGAAGGTAGCGGATGCGGGCTCCCCCCTGGTCATAGGTGGCGACATAGCTGTCGTTGATGTGACCGTTTCCAAAAGATTCGGCACCGATGTATTCGCCGAAGATTTGAAACTGTTCACTGATATTCCGAAGATTCCAGGGAGGGGACTTATGCATCTGGTTTAGGAAAGGTTGGCCAAAATATCAAAAATTGATAAAGGGGGTAGCTGAAAATTTGAAATTGAGCAACGTAAAACACATGGCGCAAAGTATCCTCATACCCGCACCAACTTCATGAGGAGGGGAAGGAGTTGTCCTGAAATTTCGTGCAGCCTCGCCAAACGCCGAACGCGTTGTTGCAGATGGACGTCATCCAAGGCACCCGCCAATTCCTCCAAACGCGCCAACCGTTCCAAGCCGCTCTCCATGTGTGGCTTGATCTCCTCCTGCACAAATCCGGCAATCACCCGCCTCAACTTGATTTCAGCCACAAAATAATCCTTGCGCTGGCCGGGCACCGCAACCGCGCGCACCGCCTTAAACGCGCGCAATTGCCGCAAGCCCTGGCTCGCGGACCCCAAACTGATCCCCAGCCTGGCCACAATCTCCTCCATGCTCAGCGGATCTTCACTGAAGTACAGCAACCCGTAGATTTCCCCCAGCGATTTCGGTTGCCCGGCCAACTGGGCCGCGCGCACGAAAAATTCCAGCAACTCTTTTTCCAACTCTCCGCGGGTTGAACAAACGTTGGCGTCACCAGGGCGGTCTTTTCCATCCAGCCCGGCAACCGGAAGGGTTGGAGCATCTGGGGAAGTTGGTTTCATGCAATCAGGGCAAATTACCGGCGGGAATACCACTTTGGTGGTATGCGAAAGAGGAAGGATCTTTGTGTTTTGAGAAGGCTTCGCCCCGTCACTTCCCCTAGGGAAAAAGCGACCGGGCTCGATTTATACTGCTTTTCCGATGGTCACCGAAACCCGGTCGGGACATGTCGAATGCGCCATCAGGCTGAAAAGACCGGTTGTTTTCAAGAAAAAATGAAAATACTTTTCCATTGCTTTTGATTGACCGGAATTCTCAGTTGAAAATAACCAAGAATTGCGCCTGAACAGGATCAGCAAGAGTCGGTTCCGGAACGGGGGTGGAACAAAAATCATTCGGTAAGCCCTGCACATGGCTATCTCGGTGGAGAAAGCTTCAGCTTTCAGAAGCTCGCAAGCTGCAAACCGGGGATGCGTTCGAAGTCGCGAAGGTTGTTGGAAACGAGACCAAGCTTCTTGGAAAGCGCGGTCGCCGCAATCCACAAATCATTGCTCCCGATTAACGTTCCGCTCGTTTGCAACTGCCGGAAAAGCTCACCATAAATCCACGAGATTTCAGAACTCCAACCGATGAGGGCAAAAGGACGACAAAGACGCTGCCAGTCTTGCTTCGCCGTTGCGGAGCGGCCACAGGCCAATTCACCGGCGACCGTGAAGGTAATAAAGAAGCGATCGCCGCTGTGTTGGCTGAGAAACCGTTTCGCAGGCCCCTCCTGTTTCCGCCTGCGCTCCCGCTCCAAGGCGATCACGAAATTGGTATCAAGGATCAAGTCCATGGATCATCCGGAGGGGCATCCCTGCTCACGGCCTCTTCCACTGCTGACAAATATCCTTCCGAAACGGGTGTGGACGCATCGTCGGCCCATTTCAGCAAATCCTCACCGGTTGGCGCCGAATCTTTAAAATAGGCCCTGCGGACAACTGAAGAAAACGTTTCCCCGGGTCTTTTGCGCGCTTTCAGCCGATGGTAGGCGTCTGCATCCAGCGTGATGGTCTTTCCTCGCATAAAACGAAAATCACACGAAATTCAAATATGTCAATGGGGTTCACTCTTCCATTTCAGCCGGATTTCCTCGGCCAAACCCCCGGGGTAGCCGGGTTCGTCGAGCGGCTTCCAGACTTTGCGGGCGTGGCGGGCGTTCGGCTTCAGGTGCTGTTCGTGCATCGGCCGGGCGTGGTGTTCAT